>JBFFBT010000013.1:0-40365 GCA_041560255.1 Myxococcota bacterium
AACCTTTGGCGGTTTCAACCAAATTTGGAATAAGATCGTGACGTCTTTTGAGCTGCACATCAATCTGTGACCAGGCATTTTTCACCGCATTCCTAAACCGCACCAACCCGTTATAGATGGCAATCAACCAAACAACCAACAAAACAACCATACCCAATATCACAAGTCCTATCATGACGGACCTCCGTTTGTTTTTTCGTTTTGAAAAACCTCTCCGAGAAAGGCCAAGGTTCGACCGTCCCGCTCGGAAAGACGACCAGACAACTGCCGCACCAACCGGCCGACTTCACCCGCATCGAACCATATGCCGTCACCCGATCGACATCCATCCAAAAGAACCGGATCTCTTTCTCCAACCAGCATTTTTTTCATGGTTTTCCGGCACACCGGGCATCGTCGTTCGGCCTCCGGGCCTTGCGCCTGTGGCAACGACGCGATCGAATCTTCCAACCAAGTCAGATCGGAAAACAACAATCCGAGTTCGCTCTGATCGAACCAAGTCCCTTTGCATCCAATGCAATGATCCAACTCGATTTCCTGGTACTCGACAACAATCATTGGCTGTACACATTTTGGACATATCATGGCAGATCTCCCGACTCTGAAAAGATAACCAAAAAACAGAATTCAGGCAAATCTTATGCCTTTTGGATTTGGGTATTGAAAGGCAGATCCAAGTAGAAAGCGGCTCCTTTTCCGGGACCTTCACTGTAGCAATTCAAGGAACCACCCATTTCCTTGGCTCCGTTGGCGCTGGTATGCAGGCCGAATCCATGGCCTTCTTTTTTTGTGCTGAAACCATACCGAAACAATCTACCCATGTCTTCGGCCTTGATTCCAACTCCATTGTCGACAACCGCAAACCGCAACGTGGCTTCATCCGAAAGGTCGACTTCGACGATCAGCTCTCGGGATTCTTTTTGGCTTTGCTCAAGGGCATGTTTGGCATTGCTCAACAGGTTGACCAATATCTGGATCACTTTTTGTCGCGACAAAAACACCGGCGGTAAATCCGCAACGTTCATGCGAAGCGTGATATCCGATCTGGCCAACTGCAAATTGCTCAATTCGACCGCCTCCTCGACAACCTCTTTAACCGTAGTGTTTTCCACCAAGCCGGGATTGACGGCAACTTTTTGCTGTGAGGCTACAATGGTATTGATGTGCTCGATGTTTTTATCCAGATTTTCGATATCATCGAGATTGAACTCGCGCTCCCGATTCAGTTGTTCGTTGAGGGCGGACAAATAAGTGGTAAGCTTTTCCCGCTTTTGCTCATCTTCTACCGATTGAGCAGGTTTGATGATGAAATCGTTTCCCATTTCGATGGCCCGGCCCAACTTGCCCAATTTGGATTCACGCAATCTATCGCGAATCAATTTCGAGGAAACATTGACGCTGTTGAGCACATTGCCCACATTGTGCAAAATGCCGGTGGCCACTTCGGCCATACCGGCTTTCCAGGACGCATCAACCAACTGCTTTTGGGTCTTTTTCAACATATCCAAGCTTTCTTTCAAATCGCGGGTTCTTGCGTTAACGATGCCTTCCAGCTTTTTCTTGGCGGCAACCAAACGCCAGGTGTATGCCCGTACACCCAGGTAAAAAAGCAGGCAAAATACCAAGAACATGCCCACATAGGCATATGTGGTACGGTACCAGGGCGGCAGCACCACGAATCGATAGTCGGTCGACTTTCCTTCGTACCCAAATATGTTTTTGGCTCTCACCCTAAAGCGATAGTCTCCTTCGGGCAAATTGGTGTACTCTTTTCTGGTAATCTCATTCCAGTCGCTCCAATTCCGGTCGAAGCCTTCGAGCATGATCTTGTAGCGGTTGGCGGCCGAATGCTCGTAAAATGTGGCTGCATACTCCAAAATGATCGAGTTATCTCCATGAGCCACGCGTTTTACAAGCTCTTTGTCTTGAATCCGACTGGTTTTGAGATATACATCTGTTTGCTTGGATGCGGGATCAAAATAGGCGCCTTCAAAAACAACCTTCTTTTCACCAAATTCCACCCTGCGTATAAGCACTCCAAAATCGGTGCGATAATTTTTTTCGATCCGGGGATCGTACCGGTAGACGCCTTCATTGGTGCCGATCCAAACGGGTCCAGCCTGTTCGGCCAAGGCATAACTGACTTGACCCTCGATTTTTTTCAAAGCGTTTTGATTGAGATGATAGACATGATCGGATCGTTTCTCGAGCAACACCAGCTCATCTTCCATATTCGATACGATATAGCGATCATTGTGAGCGAAAAGCTGTGTAAACTTTTTCCCCGGCGGCAGCGTCTTGACCCTTGCACCCAGGGTCTTATCCGCCACAAAACCCGCGACCTCTCGAAGCCCTCCGGCGCCGTGCACCTTTTCGGCGCGATAGATATCCTTAATAGTTCCGACAAACAAATCACCATCCAGATAATACAAATACGGCTCGATTCCATCCGGTAATCCATGCTGAGATCCATAGCGCACAAGATCGAAATCCATCACATCACTCGACCGGAACTTGAGCTGAACGATCTTACCGTCCTGTTGTCCGAGCCACACGTCACCCGCATCGTCTGCGAGCATGGTTTGTATCATGATGTTATCAAACTTTTGAAATCCGCCTTCTTTGATGAACTCGAGTTTACCTTCACTGATATGAAGCACGAAAAATTGACCCTCCTGGGCATACAAAAAAACATGTCGGGGAAAGCGTTTGGATTGGCAAAAGCGAATGATGGTTTTATCACCCAACCGTGCCGATTTTTCGATCTCGACCGCCCCGTTCGACCCGATACGATACAAACCGACTTGGTTGCCAATTACATAATGCTCGCCTTCGATCACAAATTGTACAAAAGTCTCACCCTTGAAACCGGGAATATCCAAAAAGCCGAACCGGTTGTTTTCAGGCTTCAACGTGGAGGGAGACAAGTAAGACACCCCCATGAACGTCGCTGCAAAAAGACTACCCCGATGTCTGATGAGATGTAGGGGCATACTATTGACGCCGCCTTGGCTGTTGAAAACACTTATGGGAGAGCTTAGCTGTATATGAAAGATACCGTTGTTGGATACCGCCCAGAGATTTTTATCCCGATCCTCAAACAAGCTCCAGATGAGATCCTCGCTCAATCCACGGGCTTTGTTGATGACTCGAACCAGCCGGCCCTGAATATCGGTCACAATGATGCCACCCTGCAGGGTAGCCGTCGCAAAGCGCCCGCCGCTGATAGGTACCGTTTTGTAGTTGCGGTTGCGGCGTAGATAGTCATCCACATCGGGAGCAAATGCGAACGGCTCGATCGGAATGTCATCCGGGACATCCCGCCCGGATTGCAATACCTTCGTGTCATAAAGATAATGTTCCTCTTTGGTCAAAAGCAATACTCGGCCGTCACCATATCTGATTGCGGCGACCCAACCGGACAATAGGCTCTTTATGCCTTCGACTCCGGGCAAAGGATACACCCGGCCATCGCGGATGTAGGCCAATCCTCCGGGATAACTTATCAATATCAAATCATATGCAGCGCCGGTCACATAGGTTTCATGCTCGGTTCTTACGATCTCGAGCTTTTGCCGGTGCCAGCGGTAGATGGCGTTCTGGGTGATGAAATAGACTCCATGCGAGGTCGCATGAATGGAGATCATATAGTAGTTTTTCTCCTTGGCGCTTTCGATCCTATCCGACAAAGACACAAAGACCGTCTTGCCCGTCTGGTTGTATGCCAAGTATCCGAAATCGCCGATTCCACCGACATAGAGTGTTCCTTCCGAGTCCAGGGCAAGCCTGCGGGCGAGGGAGTTGTTGGGCAATGTAATCAGTCGCCAGGATACTCCGTCATACTCCAGCACTCCTAAATTGTTGGCAAAATACATCAATCCCCGGCCGTCCTGCAGCATTTCCCAGTTTTGCACATGGGCGTTGTACTCTTTGGGGGAAAAATGACGGATAAAAGGCGCGCCCATTTCTTGCGACACAGGATTCGTACTTTTTGGGGTCGATTCGATCGACCACCAAGTCACCAAACCCGCCAACAGGCTCAATACCGTCAATCCGAACGACACAGTATGGTCTTCCCCGAGTCAAAACAACATGAGTGGATCTCATCAAGTATAGCGTTTTTGGATTCATAAGTGCAAGAATACGGGCCAAGAGCATAGAGTATTCGGCCGAAACGAGGGTTCTGACCCTCAAGCTACTTACTCGAGAAGTGATCTTCTTTATCGGCAAACAAGATATTGAAGGTGGTCAAGGTGCCGTAGCACTTGGAAATGTATCCTTGCAGCTCGAGTTTTTCCTGTCCTTCGAGCTTGTCGTGGGCATTGACCTTGGCTTCGAGCACTCGCAGGCGATCCCTGAGCATGACGATTTTATGAAAAAAAGTCTTTATGGGAACCTCCTTGGGTTGCAGATTTGAGTCGGCCGGCTTGAGCACCAAGGTGCCTTCCTCCCAGCGCTCGCCCATTTCGGGATAACCATACAGGGTCTCTTCTTCCAAAAGCTCCCGCAATACCTGTTTGAGTCCATCGCGATCCATATTTATCTCTCCGCTGACGTCGCCCGTAACCGGTTGGCTCAACGTGCTTGTCCGGTTGATTTTTCTTTTCGTGTGAGGAGATGGGGTCGAACGGGAGTGCTTTGGAGGTTTGAGGCGGTGTTCTATGAGATCAACTTTATCCAGCCGCTCCGCCCGCACCTGCAACAAATGACAGGCATTGAGCTCGCTCGAGATCACCCCAAGCTCAAGCCGCAAGCGGCATTTGCCCATACTCACTCCCGCCCCATCTCGATGCTCCCTACGGAAAGCAATGCAATCCGCACAAACCGGCTTCGCCAACTTCGCGCCATCATCGACTTGCGTCACAATGCCTTATCCTCCGAAAAATCCTTCCCTCGATTGAACTCTATATACATGCAACCGCCTGACTTGTCGAGTTTCGAAGCAAGATGTGAATTTGTCTATCATGGTGATGAAAGCTTGAATATCGTACATTTTTCTGATACACCACGACCATGAAAAATCCTTTGATTGCATTGATGATTTGTTCCCTATGGCATCCATTGGCAGGCGGATCGCAGGAGGCCGCCACTTCGACCGAGGCCGCATCCGAGACGCCTACCCCAACCCCGACTCCCAAAGCCAACCCCGAAAACCCCAATACCGCCCTGGCATGGTTCAACCGCGGTCTTGCATACGCTAGAAAAAACAATTTATCCAAAGCGCTGTCATGTTATGACCGGGCGAAGTCAATGTCTCCACACTGGGCTTTGCCATATTTGGAAATCGCCGTCGTACACATGATGACCGACAACAACCCGAAGATGATTGGATCCATGCTCGAAAAAGCCGTCACCCTGGGAGCCGATCTGCCCAGAGCACATTACCTCTATGGTATGCATCTCAAAGAAAGCAACCAAAACAAAGAAGCCGCCCAAAGCTTCACCCGGGTTTTACAGCTTCGACCGAGCTTCGTCGACGCAAGGTTTCAACTGGGGATGATACTGATCCAAGAAGGCAGACAAAGCGAGGGTATACATCACTTTCAACTCGTATTGGAACAGCGCCCCAATCATTTGGGTTCACACCGCACTTTGGCCATGCTCTATGAGCAATCCGGCCTGCTGGAAGAAGCCGAAAATCATCTAAAAAGCATTGTGCAATTTCAACCCGACAATGCCTACCATGTAAGAGAGCTGGCCGAGTTTTATAAGCGCTGCGGAGAACAAATCAAAGCCGAAAAAACCTTCAAACAGGCAAACCGAATACGAGACGAGAAAGAAAAACGCAACCTGCGTCCCCTGCTCAATTCGAAAAGATGATCATCTGCATTTGGAATTTATGTATAGAGCATTCATGCTGCCCCGGCCTTTCCAAATGCCAGGCCTTTCGAGTCGACCGATACCTGAATGTGATCCCCATCTGCAAACCTGCCTTGCAAGATGGCTTCCGCCAGAGGCTCCTCCAGAAACCGCCTCACCGCCGCCCGGATCGGTCTTGCCCCCAAAGAGAGATCCGTACAGCTTTTATCCGCCAAGTACACGGCCACATCGTCTCTGAGCATCAACTTCATTTTTCTTTCGCTCTCGAGCTGTTTGGCCGACTCTTTGAGCACCAGGGACGCAATCGCGCATAGATCATCTCGGTTCAGTGCTCGGAAGACCAAGTGCTCATCCATCCTGGCCCACAGCTCGGGTGGAAAATATTTGCGGGCATGCTCGAGCGCTTGGCTCGCCAAATGATCCTCATCGGATCGTCCGCCTCCAAAACCAATTTGGGAGGTTTTACCTTTCTCGACCTGACGGGCTCCCAGATTGGTAGTCAAAATAACCACAACGTTGGTAAAATCAACCGTTCTGCCCCGTCCATCGGTCAATCTTCCTTCATCCAACACCTGCAACAAAAGTTGCTGAACTTCCGGATGGGCCTTTTCTACTTCGTCGAACAATACGATGGTATAGGGTCTGCGTCGTACCGCGTCGGTGAGTTGACCGCCCTCCTGATACCCGACATACCCAGGCGGAGAGCCAACCAATCTAGCCACAGAATGAGGCTCTGCATACTCGGTCATATCCAGCTTGACCATAGCGTCGCGGCTCGAGAACAAAAATTGAGCCAGGGCCCGAGCACATTCGGTTTTGCCCACTCCCGTCGGTCCCAAAAACAGAAAAGATCCTATGGGTCTTCGGTTGATAAATCCAACATAGTTGCGCCGAATCACCTTGGCAATCGCGCGTACCACTCCGGTGTGCCCGATAATCTGCAATCCCAGGATTTTCTCCATGTTCAACAACCGCTCTCCATCGGTCATCAACAATCGCTCCACCGGTATATTTGCGGCCGTGGCCACCACCCGGGCTACGGCTTCCCGATCCACCCGGGTTTTACCAGATCTTCTGGCCCTGGAACCGGCCAAATCCAACAACGAGATGGCCTTGTCCGGAAGACACCGGTCGGTGATATACCGAGATGACAGCGCAACCGCCGCCTCCAGAGCTTCTCGATCATAGCTCACCCCGTGGTGGTTGGCATACTCCTCGGCCACACCTTCTAAAACCGCCAAGGTTTCCTTGGGAGACGGTTCATTAACCCGAACAATTTGAAAACGACGCGTCAAGGCCGCATCTTGCTCGACAAAACGGCGGTATTCGTCGTAGGTGGTGGCGCCGATACACGGAAATTCGCCTCTCGCCAGTGAAGATTTCAACTCGTTGGCGGCATCCTGGGGTCCATCTCCGGTGGAGCCGGCTCCCATGAGCATATGCATCTCGTCAAAAAAAATCACCACGGAGCCGTCCGCTTTCTTGACCTCCTCACGTATTTGCTTGAGCTTTTCCGAAAAAGAACCCCTCAGCTGGGTCCCGGCCAACAAGGCCGCGACGTCAAATTCGACGATACGCCGGGAGTGAAGTTGGCGGGTATCCGTAGTTGCCTGTACGATTTTCAAAGCCAATCCCTCAACAATGGCGGTTTTTCCGACTCCCGGCTCTCCAACCAACAATGGGTTGTTGGCCCGTCTTTTGAGCAAAGTATCGATAACTTCGGTTATCTCTCGTTCTCGACCCACCAATACATCCACTTTACCCAACGCGGCCGACGATGTGATGTTCCTGCCCAATTTCGACAAGGCCGGGTACTGTTCGGGATCCAAATCCCAATCCGTCTGAAGAGTCGGATTTTCATTTTGCCCGTTAACATATTCGATCTGTTCGGCGCATTCGGATTTTTCGCCGAAATCTTCCTCCTCGCGCGCTTCGCCGGCGACCAACGCAGCAACGGGTGGATTGTAGCCGGATTGTGTATATTGAGATTCGGATTGAGTGGAGTCTTTTTTCTTTACCGTAAATCTTCGCGGCAGATTACCGGTAACATACGAAAGCGCCGTGTTACGCAATTTCGATACATTCTTACCGCTCAAACGAAGCAAATCATAGGCTACCGAATTTCGCATTCCGATGAGTGCAATGAGCATATGCAAACAATCGATGGTCTCTGCACCGCACCCCGCAGCGATTTGCCGCGCCTTGTGCATGACCCGTTTAATGACCTCTGGAGATTCATTTTGCACCTTGTGGACATGCATCAGGAGCTGATCTTCGTCGATGTTCATCTCCTTCAACAAGATTTCAGCGCGGTTTTGCACCGTAAACAGCGCCAAAAGCAAATGCGCGCTGGCGTACTCCTGGCTCACTTGTTTGGCGATATCCTTGGCCTCCGCGATCACCTGCCGAAGTTCCATGCTCGCATGCAGGGTCATGAGAGCTCCTCATCGTAGTTGTATTTTCCAATAAAAGTTCTATAGTTCCAATAACAAACTCAATTTACTTTTTCAAGTGAAAGGTGCTGTTCGGCCATGCTTTGGTAAAGCAGTGGAACTTCTCATACAGATTGTGTAGGCTACAGGATCGGAATCCGGAGGAAGACATGGGAATGCTGGACGGCAATATGATCATCCTGGGTATAAGCGGCGGCATCGCCGCATACCGCGCATGCGAGCTTGCGCGTCTGCTGGTCAAAGATGGAGCCTTGGTACAAGCCGTCATGACGCAATATGCATCCAAGCTCGTCGGTCCACTCACCTTGCAGGCACTGACCGGCCAACCGGTCGAGGTGGGAGACGGTGGGCAACGCAGCGCCTCGGGAATGGCGCATATCGATCTGGCGCAGGCCGCCCGATTGGTGATCATTGCGCCGGCTACCGCCAATACCTTGGCAAAGCTGGCCCACGGAATGGCGGATAACCTTTTGACCACCCTTTCGCTTACGGCCGTCGGTCGAGGATGCCCCTTGCTGTTGGCTCCCGCCATGAACACCGACATGTGGAACCATCCCATGACCCAGGAAAACATCCACAGGTTGAAGAAGATCGAATCAGTGATGATCGTAGGACCCGCCGGGGGCCTGTTGGCTTGCGGTCAGCATGGCCTGGGTCGTATGGAAGAACCCGACACCTTGCACCAAGCCGCAAGATTTTTACTCAGCCCACACGACTATGCAGGCCTTCGGGTGATCGTCACGGCTGGTCCTACCCGCGAGCCTCTCGATCCGGTCCGTTACCTGAGCAACCGATCCAGCGGCAAGATGGGCTATGCGCTGGCCGAAGCGGCCAGGAGGCGGGGTGCGCGTGTCGTGCTGGTTACCGGCCCAACCTCTATCCGACCTCCCTGGGGTGTCGATCTTGTCGAGACCATCACTGCGGCGGACATGGGTCGGATCGTGGACGAGCACCTGCAACATGCTGATGCATTGATCATGGCCGCGGCTGTGGCGGACTTCAGACCCCGGTCGGTTTCTTCGGAAAAAATCAAGAAAAACCAGGACTTTTCGACTTTGCATTTGGAGCCGACCCGCGATATTATCGCTTCTATCGGAAACGACTCAACCGGAATGAAGCGGCCTTTGTTGGTGGGCTTCGCGGCCGAAACCGAAAAACCCGACAAACATGCGTCAAAAAAGCTTAGAGAAAAAAACATCGATTTGGTGGTGGTCAACGATGTGACCAAACCCGGCGCCGGCTTCGATGTCGACACCAACCTGGTCAGCTTGGTGGATAAACAGGGAATCACGCCTTTGCCCATGCTCTCCAAACGAGATGTCGCCGATCGTATTTTGGATAAGATGGCCGCTATGATAAAGCGGTAATCTCACAATCCCGGGCAATTACAAGGAGTCCCGACATGGATTTCGACACGGCCGAATTGATTTCCTACGGCATTTTCCTTGGCGGCCTCATGGTATGGCTCGCCGGTTTGCTTTTTCTCATCCGCAGCGGCAGATATCGCAGCATCCATTCCGGGATGCGGGACGAAGCCGATATCGAGCCCGGCAACCTGGAGAAAGATATTCACCCAGAATCTATCGAGATCGAAGGCCGATCGGCCGACCTCATCTCCAGGGCTTCGGCCGTGTTGGCCGGTAACCCCACAGGAACCCTTGGATGGGTAAGGATTACCGAGCAAACCCAAGATCGGTTGACCTTCGAAAGATCTCGAGGGTTTGGATCAGGTATTCTTCGAGGAAAAATCTTCATGCAACCGCAAGGGTTACACCGGACCCGGATCGGATATCATCTGCAATTTTCCGGTAAACCCATGCTTTTATGGGCGGGTTACCTGTTTCTCTTTTTGGGGCTTGCGACGCTGGTGGTCGGCTTTTGGATCCTAAAAACCCTGGTGATAAACCATCCAAATCCAACCGTGCGATGGCAGGTGTTGCAAGGTTTGCAGGTGATTCACTTTTTATGGCCGCCGTTTTTATTTGGAGGGATATATCGAAAGACACTACAAACAACCCGCCACCAACTCGAAGCTCTCATCCAAAATCTACCCTACCATCCTGAATGACCCCGGGTTACTTCTCAAAACGAAAACCCTTTTTCACCGCCATCTTTTTGATACCGTCGATCATCGCCTGATCCAGGGTATTGCCACCGTCTTTGGCTTGAAGTTTCATTTTTTTCTCGATATACATCTTGCGTTCTTTTTGCAATTTATTGATTTCTTTTTGAATTCCCCTACGTTCTTCCGCCAGAACTTTCAGATGAGCCTCTCGTTTTCCAGCATCCATGGTTTGCATGTCATCGGGCAGCTCTTTATCCTCCAGATCTTTGAGCTTGACACTTCCCTTCTCGTATGCATCCACCAAATCCCAACCCGTGTTCGAATAGGCCGCCGATGATTTATACACCGCCCTTTCCGCCATAGCGGAAGTCGATACCGAGGCGGCGTTTTTATCCTGCACCGCCTGTCGCTTTTTGGCCGCTTGACCCATATGGCCGTAGCTTACATACGTGGCATTGAGCTTCGAACCCAACTCGGCAATCTTTTTATCCTGAGGCGCGGTAATATTTTGGACTCGGCGATTGTGATCGATGTTGAGATATGTCCCGTCCGCCAAAAGAGCCGCATCTTTCCAATTCCCGGCCACCCCGTCATGCTGAGAACCGCAATGAATGGTGTTGATGACGATACCTCGAGATATGGACTCCTTACATGCCAGGCGATAATCCACCGAGCCCTGGGTAAAAGGCTCGTTCCCGGCAATGAAAATGACCTTGAGATCATTTTTATCACTGCTCCACTTCAACTCTCTGACCGCCGACTGAATCACCTGACCGCAGTACTCATTACCTCCATTGGTCGTCAAAGCAAACAACTCCTCGGACACCTTATCCAAATCGGTCGTCAAGGGTACAATGCGCCGCAAGTACCCACTCTCCGACGGCAGGCTGTCCTTTCCGTACTCGTACAAGGCGACTTGTATTTGAGGGCGTCGGCCGTTTTTGCTCGATCCGATAAACTCGTTTACCACCTTCCACAACTGCGACTTGGCCTGCTCGATCAAACCTTGCATACTCCCGGAGGTATCCAACAAGATGGCCATCTGAATCATGGGTTTCTTTTCCTTTGCTTGGACCCACGGCTGCAGCGACAATCCCAAAACCAACCACCAACCAAAAAGTCCTCTTTTGTATTTCATGAGAGTCTCCTTTCATAAAAATGTAGATTGGCTTCCTTATCATACCTAGATTTGACGCATGAACTGCTTTTTGGATCTGGTTTTTTGACTGTCTTTTTATGATAGGATAGCCGGCATGAAAAGGTTTGGATTTCAATGGCACCTTACCAACCAATGCAATGGGCGTTGCCGGCACTGTTACCAACATGATTACAGTTCGGAGTCGGAATGTGATTTCGAACAGCTCTATACTATAGCCGATAAAATTTTCCATCCACACACCCAACAGCGGATATCCATCAACCTAACGGGAGGCGAGCCTTTGTTGATCCCTCATCTCGACAAGCTCATTGCCTACCTACACGGCTTCGACAACCTGGATGATATCCAGCTTATCACCAATGCAACCATCCGTAACCAAAACTTACTACAAACTCTTCCGGACTACCCTAAGCTGAGCGCCATTAAAATCTCGCTCGAATCCGCGGATCCCGCCGTACATGACAGGCTTCGGGGTATCGGCAACTTTCACACCATATGTACCAACATAGATCTGTATAAACAATGGAGCCAAAAACCCATCCTGCTGATGATGACTTTGAGCCGTTACAATCTGGACACAATCGAACAAACCATTTCATTCGCAAAGCATATCGGTATCGACGGTATCATTTTCGAGCGTTTCGTGCCTTTGGGACGCGGAACAAAACTGAAAGCCGCAGCTCTTAGACCCCGAGATTGGCACCTGGTGCTCAAGGCCCTAAGCCGCCTCACCAACCCAAAACACGATCCCTATGAGTTGCTTCCCTATCACGCATTTTATCTATCCACCCTGCCTGAGACCCATATGATCTTGAAGGGAGCCTTATGCAACCTGGGCCCAAGCTCCATGGCGCTTTTACCGGATGCAACCGTATTGCCCTGCAGAAGACTACCGGTGGTTGTAGGAAATCTACGGACAGATTCGTTTCCTACGATCATCAATCGTCTCGAAAGCTTCGGAAAAACCACACTTGAGAACCGGCTTCTCGGATCACTTTGCGGCATGTGCGGCATCGATTCATGCATCGGTTGCCGGGCCATGGCATTGGCGCTGACCGGTGATGTGTATCAAGATGATCCCAGTTGTCCTTTACTGTCTGAGAAACCTTGAAACCTCGTTCGTCCGGATGATACATTTGATATGATTGTCTTCGATTTGCCGGACCGGGAGGGTTTTGGTGAAACCAAAGCTGCCAATTGGTAAAATACTCATCAAAAAAAATCGGATCAGCTCGAAACAACTCGACGACGCGTTACAGAGGCAGCAAAAGCATGGCGGGAAAATCGCATCCAATCTCATGGATATGGGCTTGGCCGGAGAAGAGGATCTCCTCATGGCGCTCGGCGAGCAAATGGGTGTACCGGCAATTGATCTTTCCCGAAGCATCATCCCGCTCGAGGCCCTCGATCTCGTCCCGGCGCAGGTGGCTGAGGAAAGCGTGGTGCTGCCGGTCAAAGTCGAAGCGAACCGCGTCGTTTTGGCAATGGGCAACCCGGACGATCAGCAAACCATCGATGAGATTAAGTTCATCACGGGAAAGAAAGTCGATCCCTATGTAACCCTGGAAGCAAAGTTGAAAAACGTGCTGCGTGAGGCCTATGCTCTTCGTGATCGTGACCGTTCCGTCGGGTTTTATCGAGGAGAACGATCGGCTGGCACCGATATGGAAAAACACCCAAACGGCTACTTGGCCATTCTATCGGAACATCTTCCGGAGGTTGAAGTCGTACCCGACGAGGAAGGGATCAACCTCGAAATCGTGCCCGAAGAGCAGGAGTATTTGGAGCTGGAAATCATTCCAGACGACAGCCCAACCGACCTGAGGATCAAATCACACACCGTTTTGGTGGTCGACGACGAACCGAACATCGTAAGCCTCTTGGAGAAGGCTTTAACTACTGAAAATTTCAAGGTATTAAAAGCCTATCGGGGGCTGGAGGCCTTACAAGTCGTGAAGGTGGATCAGCCCAACCTGGTGATCCTCGACGCCATGCTACCCGAGATTCATGGTTTCGAGATATGCAGAAAAATTAAGTCCAGCAAACGTTTCGGACACATACCGGTGATTATGATCAGCGCAATCTACCGAGGCTGGCGTTTTGCAGAAGATGTGAAAAAACTGTACGGCGCAGATGATTACTTTGAAAAACCCTTCCGGATTGTGCCCTTGATGCGCCGAGTACAAGAGCTTTTGGACATCGGGCCACTGAAAGTTGAAAACGAGATCAACCCACAAGCCGCACAGATTTCTTACAATAAAGGGGTTTCACTCTATAAAGCCAAAAACTATCTCGATGCCGAGATCGCGCTGAAAGAAGCCTGTGAACACGACCCGTTCAATCCCAATATTCACTTTGCTTTGGCGAATGCCATGTTGGCGAACAACAAAATTTTCGACGCCATACGAGAATACGAGCAGACCATCGAATTGAAACCGGATCTGTTCTTACCCTTGAAAAGCCTGGCCATCTTGTATCAAAAAAAGGGATTCAAAAACAAGGCTATCGAGATGTGGGAACGAGCGCTGCGTTGCAGCCCGCAAGAATCCGCCCGACAGGAAGTACGTAAGTACCTGCTTCAATTGCTCTAATGGATTGAATAGATCAAAATGCAAGTAAAATGCACAAAATGCCATACGGTCCATAAAATCCAGGATCACTCGATCTCAGCTGATCCAATTCGGTTGAAATGCCGCCGGTGCCAGCATACCATTGTCATGCATGCCGACAAAAAAAGTAAAAAACCATCCGCGCACGACAGGAAAAAACACCGACAAGACACCACAAAGCCTACCACACAAAGCCCAAAACCAACGTATGGCGATCAAGATCCAGAACGAACCGACTTGCTTCGCCGGGTTATGGAGAAACGGGATCGGGTCAGAAAGGATCGCCACGCTGATCGTATCGCTGGAACGTTTTTTAGTGACGATGAACCAAAAGACGCCTGCACTCCGCCGGATAAAATCAACAAATCAAATGACCAGCCTGCCAAAGCCGTTGAGGCCGCGCCCTTAGAACCCCAACGCCCCACGACGCTGTCTTTGCTGACCACGACAAGCCAGTTGGCCAAGGCCATCAGTCGAAGATCCAGATTGGGTATCATTATGATAAGTGGTTTGATTGTAGCGGTTGCGGCAGGCGTGTACTTGACTCTGACAACCGGTCTGCTCAAAATCTCTCATCACCCGAACCCAGCCCACACAACCCAGACCAGAAGACTTACCATACCCGTCGAAGTTCAAGCCGAGCTTACCGAACAGGAAGCTCGAAAAATCAGGGATGTGTTTACGGTACAATCCCAAACCCCGGAGCGCACCCAAAAACCCAATCCTTTGGCGAGCATCACAGCACCGCAATACGGGCCGAATTTCTCTAAAAAAGACCAAGAACTTTTAGTATTCTACCGCAATGATCAGAAAGAAGAAGCCGCTCCCCGCGCACCCGACACGAGCCTGCTCACCCAAGCTCAGCTCGACCTCGCTACACCCGATACGAGCACCGGCTTGACGGAACCTTCGCTTCCCCATATGCACAGCGAAGTATCGCCCAGATTGCCTGTCGCCAACACGAATCAAATGACCGATGAGCAAATCCGCATGGTGATTCAAAACCACAAACGCCAGATAAAAAGCTGCCTACAACGACAACTGAAGCGAGACGCATCCGTATCCGGCAAGCTCTATCTGGTAGCTTGGATCAAACCCAACGGAAAGGTGCACAAGGTATCCATTGCGACCCCCAAGTTCAAGGGAACCTTCATCGAAGAGTGTCTAAAACAGGAAGTGAAAAATTGGCGTTTTCCGACCTTCAGTGGAGATACCTACCAGCTGCGCTTCCCCTTGCTGTTGACCGCCAAAGACCATTAGACCGAAAAACATCGGTTATTGAATTGAACGCTTCCCGACAATCAACCAAGAATTTGCCGATTAAATGTCTTGAGATCCAACAAATCCACCGCCTGTTCCTTACGGGCGTTCGAATGTTGCTCCAAACGCGGTCCCATACCTGTAATACGAAAGGGCTGAAAAGACGATTTAACCGGGTATTTTAAATTTTGTTTTTTGGCTTCATCCATCGCCAAGGCCGGATATACCAAAAAGCTTTCCAACATGGCCTTGAACGACACGAGCACTTCGGCTTGTTTGTCACGTCTTTTTTCCAGTTCCACCAGGTTCGATTTTCTTCCCATGGTGATATCGTTGAAAAGATATATGAGACCGTCGAAATATCCTCCCCGCCCTGGCGGGGTGAGCCGTCGAAAAGATCGGGTGACTTTGTAACGTTCGATCTCCTCTTCCAGAAAACGAATCATCTCTTTGCCTAGGAGCTCTTTCTCCAGGTATTCGATGTCATCCAGTATTTGATACAAGGCAGCCAATTTGGGTTTGTTGATGAACTTCAATTCAATCAAACGCCGTTCCTCGGTATTGAAGCTCGGCCGGCGAAACTTGTCCTCGATGGCCTGAAGAAAAAAGATGTTTTTGAATCCGGTACCGTACAAACGCTGAGGAATGCTGAAACCAAATCGCCGGTCCATGTCTCGGGTGTTGTTCATACGATCCAGAATCTTCGCCAATATCGCTCGAAATGCGTTTCTGCGAATCTCATCCTTTGCGGAGGCTTCTCCATATTCGGTTTGATAGAATCCTTGCACATGATCGCCATAACCCGCCAACAGCCGGTCGGCGTCATGAAACTCGGGTTCCAGCTCTTCCAACAAGCGGGACTTTTGAATCGTGTCCAATTCGGCATTTACCTTGGGGTACAACAAGCCTTGGAGATAACTGTAGTAGCTCATGTCGCGTCGGCGGGACAGCAAATCAACCATGTACATGATGGAATGTATGGATTCGTAATGATGGGACGGAACCGGAAAGTGCAGGATATGATCATAGAGCATCAAGCCGATTTGGAAAAGGATACCGGAAGCATGATCATTGTACGCATCGATGTACTTTTGAATGATCTTGTGGCGCAACACCACCGGTATATCTTTCATGCGCTTGCCGCAATACTCGCCGTAGATGGGATCCTGCAACTCACGATTGATCAAGCGTTTTGTCCATTCATCCAATCTCTCTTCAACGACATCATGCAGCAAAGTGGCCACGATGGTTATCATGCGCAAACCGTTCTTGGCCGCACCGCGTGCCGCTTCGATGCCATGCAATGCGGCAGGTCTCTTGGTTTTTCGAGCTGTTTTGCGCATAACCATACAAGTATAATCCAAAGCTCTTCTCAAAAGAGAGATGGCATGCAAGCTGAGATCGCCCTCAGAACCCGCCAGCATATGGGAGGTCAATTTTTTGAGGATTTCATCATGAGTACTGTTGAGTGTATAGTAGGTGTCCAACAACCGGATGCGCTTTTGCAGCGGCAACTTGTTGACGTCCGCCACACGGCGAAGCGACTTGATCCGATAATTGATGGGATCCTTGTCAATCTCATCGTAAAACGGGGTCAATGCCTCGATCTTTTTCGAGAGAGCTTCCGAGACTTGCTGAAACTCATCGACCCGCGCTTGCTCCTCAGCGAGACAATCGGCCAAAGAAAGCAGTCGATTCTCTCCCATTTGAATCATCAACTTCGTATAAGGTATTTTTATCAGTCGGTTATTTTTGTCAAATGCAATGATGACCCTATCACGGTAGTTCAAGTTTCGACTCCAAACAAAGTTTCTATTCCGGCTCGTGTCTTATTTTGGATGTGTACCCGGGCTTCCATGGATGCCTTTATTCTTGCAAAAAATAACAATATCAATATATTGAATCATGGTCAAGCAACTTACTCCCCGGGAAAGGAATATTTCGTCGTTTTTCTCGGTTGGCATAGTTGTATTGCCTATGACACAACCCATGAGGAGGTAACGAATGCAAACAACCAAAAAAGCGATATCGAAAACAATCTGCGCCAAAAGCGCCCCTTGGCTCATCGGACTGGTTTTGGCGGCAGCCTGTATGGGAGCTGGTTCGAGCTCGACCAGCACGGCAGCCGGACAAAATAAATTCTGGTTTGAACGGGATACCAAAAACCCACCCGTTTTGCAGAAAAATTACCAACCCTTGCCTTCATTATCCGGTTTGGTCAAGGAGCTTCGACCCGCTGTGGTCAACATTTACACCACCCAGGTCATCAAACCCCGCGAACAAACGAGAAACAGCCAACCCAGAACACGCCGTCGATTTCAGGATGACTTCTTCGCCGATCCATTCGAACACTTCGAACGGTTTTTCGGCATCCCCAGGCAACGCGAGTTTAGGCGCAACTCTCTTGGATCGGGATTTTTCATCAGTCCAGAAGGCTACCTGCTGACCAACCACCACGTTGTCGCCAACGCATCCGAAATCAAGATAAAAATGACCGACGAGAGAGAGTTCGAGGCCAAGCTCATCGGTACCGATGCGAAAACCGATATCGCCTTAATCAAAGTCGAGCCGAAAAATGGAGAAAAACTGCCGCATGTTTACCTGGGCAACTCGGACAAACTCGAAGTGGGAGACTGGGTGATTGCCATAGGCAATCCGTTTGGGCTAGGCCATACCGTAACAGCAGGTATTATCAGCGGAAAAGACCGGATAATCAACCAAGGCCCCTACGACGATTTTCTACAAACCGACGCATCCATCAATCCAGGCAACTCGGGTGGTCCTTTATTTGATGCCTATGGAAATGTCGTGGGGGTCAATACCGCCATTGTAGCGGGAGCAAGCGGGGTCGGTTTTGCAGTACCTATCAATCTCGCCAAACAGTTGATACCCCAACTTCGCACCACCGGTAAAGTAAGCCGTGGATGGATGGGTATCTCGATACAAGATCTAAACGAAGAGCTGGCGGAGAGCTTCGGCATCAAAAGTCAAAGCGGTGTGTTGGTGTCGCAGGTATTTCATAATGGTCCGGCCGCCAAAGCGGGTATCAAACCGGGAGACATCATCCTGTCCATCAATGGTGAAAACATGACCCAAATGAGAGAGCTGACATCCAAGGTAGCTTCTTTGGCCCCCGGGTCCAAGGCCAACGTGGAATACCTGAGAAGTGGAAAGAAACGTACGACGACCATGGTGCTCGGAGAGCGCGAGGAAGGCGAAGCTTTGGCCCAAGGAATCGAGCCACGCAATCGTTCCAGCATCAACCTGGGTTTGACCCTATCACCCATGACACCGGATATGGCGCAAAGACTTGGTCTGGACGAAAAGATCCAAGGACTTTTCGTGCATGAAGTCGATCCTGCAAGTCCTTCCGCCCAGATCGTTCAACCCGGTGATATTATTCTTGAAGTCAACCGCAAACGTGTAAAAAATCTCGAAGATCTCAACAAAGCATTGTCTAAAAAGAGAAAAAAGAGCAATACTTTGTTGCGTATTCAACGTGGATCCGCGCAACTTTTCGTAGCCATTCAACCATAAAAGATTCCCACCCGGCGCCGAGTTAAAGCGTTCTACCCGACAACCAATCATTGTACTTGTCTGCCTCACAGCATTTGCTCAAGGTTTATTGGTTGAGATTGTAGCAAACAAGATGATGGTTTTATCGACGCGGATTTGTGGTTCTTCGCAGGGGGGGTTCCGGGGCTCCTGATTCGGTGGCAGACACACCTCCGGATTGCTTGATTTTCCACTCTTCCCACAAGTTGACAATAAGGGACACATCCCGAAGCTCGAACTGCTTCTTCAAGTGAGGAAACTCGTCCATTATAGCTTTGTAGTAAAGATGGTAGCGTTCTGGTGTAAAGTAACGCAACAAGGTCTCACGACCGTGGCTGTCGACATCCAAAAAGGTAATACCCATACCGGACGGGTACTGAAGATCATCCAACGGAACCGAGTGAATCACCCGGCCTCGAACCGCCAGTGACTCCTCCGGCAGACCGATATCCACCCATAGATCCACGCCTGGTTTGAGTAAAAATGAGCTGGTTACAAAAACACCGCCCAGACCCAAATTGCGTGAGGTTGTAAATGCTTCAAATTTCAGCTCGCCTTTTTTGGTATCGTCTGGGATGAACAATCGGCACGGGAGCTCGATCTCGATTCTATCGTATTGCCTTGCGCGCTCTGCCATGATGCACCCAATTTATCACTTTCGTTTTAAAAAAGCAAAAATATGCCCACCAACTTTTTATTTTATGTTTCAATTTCAGCAATTTTCGTAATTGGATCCATGGTTTTCAATAGGATCTCAAAAATCGTTCCCACCTGCTCGGTGCTGGTTACCCTGATAACTCCACCCAAGTTGCGAACGATTCCGGCAACGGCTGTCAACCCCAATCCGCGTGCGCCTTTCTTCGTGGTAAAAAAAGGCTCAAACATTTTTGCCTTGACTGTCTCATTCATCCCACATCCAGTATCGGCCACTTTCAGATAGACGTAGTCGCACTCCATACAAGAGCCGAACACTATGGGGTTTTCCAACTCTTGTGCGTCAACCTGCCAGATACCCGTGGAAATACTCAGCTCTCCTCCTCGACCCCGTAATGCATCCATGGCATTGTCGAAAATACATCGAACAAGCTTTCGAATTTGCGATCCATCCGCCTCCACCGGAGGAAGTTGTTTTTTAAAATTACAATGCAGGGTTACACCGGCGGGAAGTTTCTTTCGATACGTCTCGATCGTGTTCTCCATGATCAGAGAAAGATCCAAATGCTGAAGAAGATGCTTGCCCAATCCTGGATACGTCGAGATACATTTAAGAGTTTCCAAAGCCTGCTGGCTGCTTTTTTCGATGTTTTCCAGGTAGCCGCGTGCTGTCGATCGAATCGGAAGATCCAAATATGCCAGGCTTACATTTCCCTTGATTCCCATGAATATCTGTCCAAATTCCCGCCCCAAAATATTCGTGAGCTTTTCCAGAGCTTGGTTTTCGAGCGGTTGCGGTCCGGGATTTCTCTCCCACATTTTTTCCAAATCACTGAATATCTCGACAATCCCCTTCACGGCTTCATTTTGGTCCAACACCGGAACCACACGCCGTATCCGAACCCGACCATCACAATCTTCAATCAAAGAATCATGGGGTTTTACTGTTTGCATGACCGACATGCAGGGACAATCAGAGCACGGCACATCCAGGCCCCACCTGATCTGATAGCAAATATTCCCGTACATTTCGTGTCGGTACAAACCAGCATCCTGCAGAGCTTTGCGGTTTGCCCATACTATATGAAAACCCGTATCCATATACATGACAGCATCCGGAATCAAATCCAGAACCATTTGGCCGATATCTCGATCATCTCCAGTCTGAAACCAAATGTTCTGCCCAGAAGCCCAGGACGTATCCAAATCGGTCTTATTCGGCACTTCTGAGGTCGAAGAATGTTTTGAAATTCGTTTTTTGCTTTTTTCTTCATCCATGGCCCCCCCCTTGTACGGATTGCAGACGAAAAAGCCGCACATATTCGATCAACTTCGTCCGCCTCGGAACCGAGTCCCAATCATATACAAAAAAAAACCCGACTGTCAAAGATGTAACCTGAAGCAGCGGATTGCAGACATGAAGAAAGTTGACCGGAAACAACCCAATGAGGTATAAAGGAAATGAAATCATCATCCTCTAAAAAGGTACAATGAAAACAACATTGAAACTCGTTACATGTCCGTCCTGCAATGCATTTCAAAGCTTGTCCCAACCCGACATCGGATATGTTCAATGTTCGTCCTGCCAAGCCTATGTTTTTCAACCAAATCAAGGCACTAAGGTATTGGTGGCGCATAGCGACATGAATATCGGCCTGCAAATCGCGACCGTATTGGCTCAATCCGGATTCCATCCATTGCATGCAAACCAAGGCAATCCGGCCCTGACCATTTTAGACGCCTGGCTGCCCAAAGGAGTGATTTTGGATGTAGCCCTGGAGGAAATCGCGGCTTTCCAGATCATCGACTACATCCGCAAGACACCATCCGTAGCCGATACACTGATTATTTTGGTAGCTTCGGTCTACAACCACAGCGCCTATAAACGCAAACCGAAATCACTCTATGGGGCTGATGATTACATTGAACAACATCATATACATGATTTGTTGCCCATCAAATTAGCTCGAATCGCCTTGCCGACTACAGACGCAAAAACACCAACCGAAGCATGCCAACCCCTGCGCATGAAGCCGCAAATGAGGCTTGAGACCAAGCAGCAAATCATTGCTTTAGCCCACACAATTATCTGCGACATCGCGCTCTACTACCAGGATGAAATCGAAGCAGCCTTGCTTCACAACAAACCCGAAACTCTTTCAGCCGCTCTTCTGGAAGGGCGTGAAATGTTGTCGGCTCAAGTCGATTCCAAAAAGATGGCGGATTGGGATCCCATTCAGGATGCCTTCAATAACTTACTAAAATCTCTCCATAAAGATTAGTTTCCGCAGGCACCTGAAGCTGTATTCCGGATAGACGCCTGCGAGCATTTAGACGGAATCATTGGAAAAAATCAATCCTTAGAACATGCTCTTTCTCAGGTTTGACGCTGACGGAATGTGTCTGTACGATTCCCATCACATTGTTTTTCACTTGTAAGGTATATTCACCCTCATACAATCTGATCTTCAGGGGTGTCGCGCCGATCTTCTTGCCCTGCATAAACACCTCTCCCCAGGGATCGGCCTCAACCACCAACAATCCTTTCTCATACACCATTTTCTTGTTGACGATCTCTCCCTCCTCGGCATGCAGGTTCAACTCCTTGACCCAACCGTGCTCTGCAGGGCTTACCAACTTCACCTTGTGATCGCCGGCTGTGATCTCTTGGTTGACCAAGGGAGTGCGGCCAAGCAAGATCGATCCGAGATATACTTCGGCTGCGGGTTCACAATCCAGATACAAAACAGCCTTCGGCTTGGATTTCTCTACCTGTTTGGCTGCCGTGAGATTGGCCTTCAGAACCAATTTTTGATTTGGCTGCAAAACAAAAGAGGTGATCCAATCCTCTTTGCCATGCATGGACACTTTGAGCTTATGGGTTTGGTTGGCGGCCAACTTTTTCATCGTTCTGGGAGTGAAGCCATCCAATATATTGCCATTCAGCTCAATTCTGGCACCTGGAGGATCGGTAACCACTTGTACTTCACCCACCACCTCAACGTGAATCTTTTCCAACGAAGCATGAAACAACTTGACCTCACCCGGTGTCTTCAAGCGAAATTGTATGCTCCATGGTTTATGGTCCGGTGCGTTGACTTCTAAAACATGCACGGTCTTGGGTTGGACTTCGTCAATCACATAGGGAGTCTTGCCTTGTATCTCCCCGTCGAGTGTCACCTCAGCCTCTGAAGGGTTGGATGTGACCCTTACCATACCGGTCTCGACAACCGCCAAGGCTTGCTCATTTTGCATTTTGGTTGAAAATACATCAAATGCATCCGGAAACAATGAATACATCCCCAGTCCTATCAGGACAACCAATGCCAATATGGACGCAACCCAAAGACCCTTGATCAATCCGATTTTGGATTGAAACCGCCTGCGATAATCCAGTTCTTTTTCGGCCAAAAGCAGCTTGCTTTCCGGATCCAATACAAGCGGTAAAGACGGATCCGTCACCGGAGCTATTTCGACACTCCCCGAGCTGGTGGCAGTCGTATCCTTGAGCAGTAAATCATCAAAAAGAAATGATTCGAGAGTTTTACCCGAAAACTGGTATTGCTCCAAACGCCGAAGGCTGACCAACTTGGCTGGAAAGAGGTTTTTCATGAAAGCGCCCAAATTAAACGTATTGAGCGTCAATCCGTGTTTCTGCCCGAATGATTCCAGTGCAATGTACATCTCGTACGCGTTTTGGTATCTCTCGTCCGGGTTTTTTTCGAGCGCTTTGCAGACGATTTCGTCAATTCCGGAAGGCAGCTGCTTGTTGATTCTACTCGGACCAGGAATAGCCGCCCGAGTGATGGCTTTGACTGCAACCGCCGGCGCCAAGCTCCCAAACAATCTCCTTCCAGTAACCAACTCCCATAAAACGATTCCTAAAGAGAACAAATCCGAACGCGCATCTAAAGATTTGGCCAAGCATTGTTCCGGCGACATGTATGCAAGCTTACCTTTAACCTTCTTTGAAGTGCTTCTATGGATTTGTGTTTTGGCCTTGGCGATTCCAAAATCGACGAGTTTGACTACCCCCTCGAACGACACCAGGATATTCTGCGGGCTGATATCACAATGGACTATTTTCAAAGCGGTACCGGCATTATCAGTTTTGGTATGGGCGTAATACAATCCTTCACATGCTTGACTTATGATCTTCAGAGCGTAATGTAACGGAACCGGTCGATTGTTCTTTCGACAGGTTCTTGCAATGATACCCAAGTTTTCTCCATGGATAAACTCCATGGCAATGTAATAATCGTTTTCGGCATGTCCAAGATCGAAGATTTGTACAATATTCGGATGGTTGAGTTGCGCGGCGATTCTGGCCTCGTCGAGAAACATCTTGACTACTTGGGGATTGGAAGCCATCTTCGGCAACAACTTCTTGATCACCACCAGCTTTTCAAATCCTTCGAGCCCCTTCTGCTTGGCAATATAGATCTCCGCCATGCCTCCGGCATCGATTTCTTTGATGATCTGAAATTTGTCCAGTTGACGAATGCCTTGAGATTGGTTCGTTGCGCTCGAAGAATTATTCTCAGGTTCGGCTTTCATCCTTTGCATCCCAGCGACCAAAACCTACCGTATCGTACCATTTCTACTCCCAATCACCATTGCCATCCCTTGCTCTGATGGTCTTTGTTTTGTTGATTATATCATTCCAGCCTCGAAAATACGACTTGGGCAACCCAGCAAATATATCGGACATCCAATCCCTCGAGCCCCGGCATCCTATAACGCCTCGAGAATTCCTCTGGCAAGCTTGGAGACTGCTTTTTGCATAGCCTCAAAGTTGGACGATGAGGTCTTCTCCGACAGGGTCGCAACAATTTTCCCTTCTTGGTTGTCGATCATACTGATCCGCACCAACGCACCCGATCCCACCTTATGTATGCTGCCTCGTAAAATAAAGCGAGCATTCATCTTTCCGGCCGCGACATCGACACAATCGTCGTCATCGCAAGCACCAAATTTTATCAGATCTTCTCTAGCCTGTATCAGATTCTCGATGTCTTGGAAGCATATTACGTGCCATGAGTCGTTTTCAGACAGTGTTGCGCACAGGTGGGATGTCAAACCACCTCGCATCTGCTCATCCAACCCCTCGACAGAAAGCTTGTTGACAATCAATCTGGGAACGTCTTGCTCGATCTTCTTCTTTCCTGCTCGAATCTGTTTTTCAGGTTCTTTGGAGGTTGCGGCTGTTGGTTCGTTGTGTGCTCGACAACCCTGAAGAAACCAGAGACCCAGCACGCAATACAAAACGAGTTTGATTGGTCCACCGCTTCGCATGGTCTTCCCCCTTTTTCCTTCTAGTTCCTTTGTAAAAATCCGGGGCAATCTCTCACTTTTTTGACGACTTCGAAGCCGTCCCTTCCGGTTGCCGGCCAGTGTGGTCGACTCCGAGCTTCTGTTTGACCCATTTCAGAGGAAATGGTTTTTTCTCCACGTCATAACCTACTCGAATGTCAAGGATTTTTCCATCCGTATCTACCATGAACATGGTAGGATAGGCCGAAACCCCATACCTGCGCCGAAGCGCTTGAAATCTATCCTTCAACACCGGAAAGGTAAAACCGGCCTGCTCGATAAAATGCTCCAATTCTTGGATTTTTTTCGGCACATTATCGCAGTTTACCGCCAACACCATCAATCCGTTGTCTCGGTAGCGATTGTAGAGATTTTGTAAAAAAGGCAACTCTTTTCGACATGGTTTACAATCAATGTTGAAGAAAGTAAGAATCAGAAGTTTTTTAGGTTTCGTGGCTTCTTCACCAATCATTTGATCCAGAAAGACGCGTCTCGAGCCACATAGCTTGGGATTATAGGTCTGGACAAAAAAGTTTGGAGCGGATTGCCCGACCCGGGCTTCCGCGGCTTGCGTGATGGGTGCAGCCAACCAAATGCCCACTAAAATCCAGATCATCCCAATCTTGCTGCCCATATCTTTGAACCTTCCGCTGAGTTTGTCCGGCATTCCAGTCAATCGAAAACCCCTTTCAGCAGCCACCCGTAACCTATAACCATTTCATGACATCAAGATTATTCCCACCCTACGATGCAAAGTATCTTTTCACTCACAAGATCCGAAATTGGCCGACAGCCACACCGGCAACTCGCTCAATGCAATCTCTTGTTGTTTCTTCTCCTGGACTCGAGTCCGCATATCTCGGATGATGATTCTTTGGTTCTCGAGCTCATTCTGACCCAAGATCATAACAAAACGAGCCTGAGCCTTGTCTGCACGTTTCATTTGCGATTTCATGCTGCCCATGCGCACATCCGACTCGACCGCTACTCCAGCCTTGCGAACCAGTTTCATCAATTGCAAAGAGGCTTTCCAAGCTTTTTCTCCCAAGCTCACAAAAAAAACCGTATCAGGTTTTGTAGGTTCATCCAATGTCTGCAACAAATTTATCAAAATTCGGTCCAATCCTGCAGAAAAACCCACTGCCTCAACTTGGGGTCCGCCCAACTGCGCGACCAACCCGTCATATCGGCCCCCGCCTGCAACCGCATTTTGCGCACCCAGCCCTTCGGCTACGACTTCAAATGCGGTACGAGTGTAATAGTCCAATCCCCTTACCATTTTATCATTTATTTCATATCCAAGCGAAAGCTCCCGCAGACCGGATACCACAAACTCGAAGTGAGTTGCACAAGCTTCACACAACTTTTCCAACATTCGGGGCGCTTGCAGGGAGACCTGAATACAGTCGGACTCCTTGCAATCCAGAACCCGCAACGGATTGGAAATCATCCTGCGCCGGCAATTTTCACATAGCTTGCTTTGTTTCCCACTCAAATACCCAACCAGATCCTGACGGTACCCGGGTCTGCAAACCGGACATCCCAATGAGTTGATCTGCAACTTCATATCTTTCAACCCGATGGCAAAAAGACAGCTCATCATGACGTCGATCAGCTCGACATCCGCAGCAGGCTCAGCGGATCCGATCAACTCGGCCCCTACCTGGGTAAATTGTCGATATCGACCCTTTTGGGGTTTTTCATGCCGGAACATAGGACCCAGGTAACCCCAGCGGGTTATGGGTTCTTTTTTCCATTGGGTTTGTTCGATGTATGCACGAATGACCGAAGCGGTGCCTTCGGGTCTCAATGTCAACAAGCTTTCGTCCCGATCACGAAATGTATACATCTCTTTTTCGACAATATCGGTTTGCTCTCCAATCGACCGCTTGAACAACTCGCTCTGCTCCAAAAATGGAGTGCGAATCTCTCCATATCCATACTTTTGCATCACATCGATCAAGGTCCTTTCCATCCTCTGCCACCATATGACTTGATCGGGAAAAATATCCCGCATGCCACGTATTACTTGGATGTTACTCACGCCCAATCCTTTCCTTTTAACATACAGACTTGAATTTGATGAGCAGTATTCACTCAGGGAGCAATCCCCTCTTTTTCTGCCTCCTGCTCCAAATCCAAAGCAAACCCATCACCAAAAAGCCAATCCAACGTGTTTGCCATCGAGCGTACAATCGGTGGATGATCGGGATTGGAGAGGCAAGGAAACCGATGGGGCGCAAGCGTTTCCCAGGCTCGATAGTTTTCCCGATTCAAGACCGTCACCAGGATCCTGCCATACTCCATCTGGATAACCAACAATGGGAAAATACGGCAGGTATAGGGCTGAACGTCGTTCAGCGCGATGTTAATCTTTTTTGTGTACGCATGCAGGTGGCATCGAAGGCGACCCAATCGATCCCAAGTTGAAAACACGCAACGACCACTCGGTTGAGACAATGATGTACCATCTTCGTCCAACCAAAACATACTCTTCCTGGTGCCATTGGAGTTGGATATCGATCGAATCAGCCGAGGCTCGTTTTTCATCAAAAACCGACCCAAACCTTCGGATGAACGACCCAATTTTCGAATCTCTCCCGAGGTTAATGGAACATGGATATCCGCACAACAGCAGCGCCATTTACCCTGATCGATGCCCGGGGAGCACTCATAGGGAACACACGAAAATCTCGCCTGCAGCAAAGCCCGATCGACATATACGTATCGGCTCATTTTAATCGTGTTTGCACCATTCTCTCGGGTTGCATACCAACGTTCGAAGCAGGTCTCAGCCGCATCGCTTTCATCATCCGGTTGTTCCGCCTTGACCCAAAGACGAACCTGATCATTGAGGCGATAAGGTGTTTTTTTGAGAATTTTTCTTTTCATATTCAATGGGTCTACTAAACAAACCCTGCTGCGTCAAGAAGAGATACAATTCATACCCGATGGATAAATCTTTTTATTACCCGAAAACTTGACCTTGGTTCGGGCATCCGATAACCTACAATCAATTACATTGTAGGTTTTTATCGCACAGGAGGAAAGCATGGGAAACTCCAATCGAAGAAAGCATCCCCGTGCAAACACGAACCTGTTGGTCAGTGAAACCATAGGAGGAAGATACTTCCTTCCGATGCTTACCAACATCAGCGAACAAGGCATCTATATCGAATGTCCTTCGGGCCTCGAAAAACCCCCCGGACATGACTCCATCGTAGAGATCTCTCTTCCCGGCATCAAACAAATGGTATGGGCCCGATGTCGCGCGTTGCGGCGCGAGCGGCTCGGGTTCTTCCAGGGTCAAGCGATGAGATTTGTAGATATTTCCGCATTCGATCGCCAACAGATACGTTCCTATATCCAGCACAACCGGGCCGTCTGAGAACGTCTGAAAGAACCTGATCGATCTGCTCAATTTGACAACCGAACCAATGCGTTGTTAACTCGATATGTATGAGCTACGGTTTTATCTCCATCTTCAGGATGGGTTTTTTGTGCGGCATCTTTTGGCTGTCGATCGGTGCATGCCAAACGTTTTCCCGCCAAAACCCGGATTGGGTATTCGGCCTACCACACGAGCAATTTCCAGCCGCCGAGTACCTCACCGGCATCGCTACAGGCGACAACCAAGAGAATGCCCGAAAAAATGCCATCGTGGATTTCTTCGATCGACTCAATGCCTCGATTCAGAACAACCTGCCATTCACTCTTGATTCAACCCACTTCGCCGCATCCTGGTTTCACCCTGAAATGCACCAACCGGATTTATCCCAATTGACACCCGAGCTATCGGCTTCTTGGCGGGACAGGTACGGCAAAGTGCATGCCGCCCTGGTTACCATGAAGCGGTTATCTGCCGAGAAATATGTAATCGGACGTATAGGAGAGTTCGACTCCTCCTGTATACGGGAAGCCCGTACGGGTGAACAGGCTTTTTCTGTGGACAACAAACCCTACTTGGCATTGATCTCACACCTGCGAGCATTGAAAGCTTGGAGTGAAGCCAAAGCTCTACGCAGTCTTCTACCGGCCATCTCCATGGTGAAAATACCGGCCATGAGTTGTTACACGCCCCAACAATCATTGACGGCAATCAAGGACTTGATCTCGGGATTTTCAATCCAACCCGTCCACTACGGGCGAGATCCTGCCGAATCAGGACAACCCCAAAATCCAAACCAATGGCTTTTTTCCGTCGCCTTCAGGCAAACCAATCGCTCAACACCGGTTGGATTTGCACCCATTCGCATCAAGCATGCCCACAAAAATCTCTTCGTAAAAGCCGTCTCGGATGAGCTCGGCTTGGTATCGGCAGAAGACAGAAGCGGCCGAAACCAAGCATCCATCAGCAAAGATCCTCTCGTTATCCTCGACATGGATTCGGATCAAATTTTTACGCAGGCCGGCATCCAAACCGAAGATCCGGTCTTTCGCGGATTGGCGGTCGAAATCGGTAAAATCCGCTATGCACTTCGAGCGCCATTGCACATTGATGAGCTTCCAAAAGTCATCATCATCGTGGTTGAAAACCAGCCATCCGAATCGATCATAGACGGCGCCATCAGTATGCTTCTTTCCAGGCAACTGAAAGAGCAAGGCATTTCGGTTTACCATCCGGACAACCCACAAAGCTTTGTGATGACCTATCCCAGGATTGAGTCCCTTCTGGACGCAGTCAAATCTCAGGCGGATATTCTGATATATGGTCGGATCACGATGGAAAAGCTCTCGGAAATCCGGGACAATCTCACCATGGTTCGACTCGAAGGCACCCTGCAAGCCATTGAAACTTACACCGGCACCCGGATTGGCACCTACACCAAAGCATTGACATCGGTAGGAATGAATCCTGATAACGCCAAACAACGGGCTTTCAGCACATTTTCCAAGCTTGCTTTTTTAAGTCTCATCGAGCCAATACTCAACTACCAAACACCCAAGACCAAATCGTAAGCCGAAAAAGACGGTTGCCTGATTATCAACCAAATGACACAAGGTATCAGAAGCAGAATTATTGTGACAATCACAGGAGCTTCGTTCGAATTGTCATTGTTTTTTTTTAGATAGCCCGACTTCATCAGGGTGGGCAATCGTCTGGGTCGAGCTTACAACGAATTTTTCGAATGCGACTTGTACACGGCGCTATCTACAACAGGTGTTCGTGGCCCATAGCGGCTTGTTGCTCGAGCTGTAGACGACCACGTTGCCGTCGTTTTGTACCGCCAACCAAGCTCCCGGGTTACCGTGCGTATTGCTGGCCCATAAGGGTTTTCCATATTGGGTATAAATCACGAGATTGCCGTCCCCCTGCATATAGACACCATAAGAGGGTTTCCCATGCGTCTTTGATGACCACAAGGGCGTGGTCTTTTGATATAGAACCAAATTGCCGTCTCCCTGCATAATGAACTTGAACCGTCCATCGCAGGATTTGACGAGCTGGTTCAAACCGAGACCCTCTCCTGGTAAAATCCGGCCGCATTTTGTAGGAGGCTTCGGCACAGGCATGGGACCGGGGGTCGGGGTTGGCGTCGGAGTAGGTGTCGGGGTCGGGGGCGGCAATACGGTTTGATTCGGCCCGGAGCAACCGTGATCTCCCGGATTCTTGTACCCGGTTTCCACTTCACAAGCGCTTACGGCGCTGCAAACATTTTGCTGGTTTTTGGCCTTCTGCCACCAACATTTGAACACATTTTCCGACGATCCGATTTTCAGGTTGACATCACCCGAAATGAAAAACCTCGCCCCCGCGCTCAAGACCGTATTTTCAAACGGCGGATTGTGGGCCTGGCACGAGTTGGCATAGATACCCGATTTGAGGCTCACTCCCGGAAAACCATTGAGCAATTGACCGGAAGTCAGTTGGAGTCCGCCGGTGTATCCATGTCCGACGCGCCCCCATAGCTTGAGATTTGGACACGCCAGATAATTGAGCACGTTGGTCTTGTTTTCACCGGATCCAATTAGTTTATGCGACTTGTAACCTCTTGAGACGGCCACCGAATGGTTGGTATTGATGGCCGCCACCGCGGAGCTGATGGTGGAACACTCGGTCGTCCAAAAGGTATCGATGGTATTGTTGGGGCAACTCGCATAAAACGAATCCGAAGACACGCTTTCCGGCCAGAAATCATCATTTGCCAACGAGACGATCTGATGATGCTCATCGAGTATCGCTTGCATAAACTCGAGACCCCAAACATCTTGCGGCGCCAATGCCATATATAAAATACCCGGCTGCGCCATGACTGAAATACTGGCCCATTGATCGACATCCAAAGCCTCCATCACCAAGGATTTGATGGATGCCGGATCGATTCCATCATAAGATCCGGCAACAATTTGGATATTGCTTCCGGCCTCGTTTTCTTGGATCTTCAAGTTGTCGATAGGACCACATCCCTGCAACAAGACAAGAATCGTCGACATTGCTATTGCAGCCATACTTTGCTTCATGATTGAATTTCCTCCCTGTTTTGAAAAAGTCGATTTCGAACCCTTAAAAAATTTCATTTTTCACATGCCTACAAGTAGACGAACGCCATGACACCTCCTTCGGCTCTAGGTAAACGAACCCCGACGATGCTTCTTCATGCAGACCATCGCTCAAGAAACATCTTGTCTAGATTGGACAATTATGACTATAATTACTTACTGATTAGTACTATTCAATCAGTAAGTCAAGTAAAATCTCGGTAAAATTCGTAAAAGATGTATCCTCGAGCCTCCATCCCGGGGTTGACAGTCTGACAAACAAGGGATATGGACTTGCTAGGATCCAATTTGATAACCGGATCAAAACTGGAGACACCGTCATGACACGAATAGAACATGCGCGGGCCGGACACATCACCGATGAAGTTCAAGCCGTTGCCCGTGTTGAAGGTCTCGATCCCGAGTTGATCTCCGAAAGGATCGCCAATGGGCAACTGGTCATCACCCGCAACAACCGGAGAAACGATCTTACTCCACTGGGTATCGGCAAGGGCCTTCGCGTCAAGGTCAACGCCAACATTGGAACGTCTCGAGACGCGCTGGACCTCCAAACCGAGTTGGATAAAGCCCGGGCAGCGATCGCAGCCGGCGCCGACACAATCATGGATCTGTCCACCGGTGGTGTTTTACGCGATATCCGCAAGACCGTCATGCAAGCGACCCAGGCTCCAATCGGCACCGTGCCCATCTATGAGTCCGCCGCGCGGGCATTGGACATGCATAAAAGCTTTTGCCACATGTCTGATGACGACCTGTTTAACGTCATCCAACAACACCTCGAAGACGGCGTAGACTTTCTCACCGTTCACTGCGGGGTCAACCTGGAGACTCTGGGACGCATGGAGCAAGAAGGCCGCATCATGGACGTGGTATCACGAGGCGGAGCCTTGACCATTGCGTGGATGCGCTACAATGAGAAAGACAACCCGCTTTTTACCCAGTTCGACAGACTTTGCCGGCTGGCCGCCGGGTATGACGCCACCCTCTCACTCGGGGATGGCTTCAGACCAGGATCGACCGTAGACGCCACCGATCGCGCCCAGTTGCAAGAGTTAATTACGCTGGGAGCCTTGCAATCATACGCTCTCGAGCAAGGCGTTCAGGTCATGATCGAAGGTCCGGGGCATGTCCCCATGGACCAGATTCAATCCAACGTCAAGATACAAAAACGTATATGCCATGATGCGCCTTTCTATGTCTTGGGACCCTTGGTGACCGATACCGCTCCGGGTTACGATCACATCACCGGAGCAATCGGTGGTGCGCTCGCGGCTTGGGCCGGAGCGGACTTTCTGTGTTATGTAACTCCCGCAGAGCATCTGCGCTTGCCGGATATTGAGGATGTACGCGAAGGCGTCATTGCTTCACGGATTGCAGCGGCGGCCGCTGATCTGGCCCGCGGCAATCCATCCCAGATGAACAAGGAAAGAGCTATGAGCACCATGCGTAAAAAACTCGACTGGGAGGGCATGTATCGGTTGGCCATTGATGAGCAGAAAGCCAGGTCGTCAAGAGAAAAGTTACCCCCACAGGATACGTCGACCTGCTCGATGTGTGGAGAGTTTTGCGCCATCAAAGTCCAAAAAAAAGATCCATAGCCTCAATGCAGACTGCTTGACTCGTAGGATGCGTCCCTTTGGATGATTGATGTGGATGGAAGATGAGCATGTCTCGAATATGAAAAACTATTTTAGGAAACCTGCATGTCCGGGGTTGACAAGTCGACAAAAAGATTGATACATAGCCCAGTCAGTTCGAGGCGTAACCGCATCGAGCCGATGTAGCTCAGTGGTAGAGCAGCTGATTCGTAATCAGCAGGTCATCGGTTCAAATCCGATCGTCGGCTTTGCAGGGTCGTGCGGCCCCATCGTCTAGCGGTTAGGACATCGGCCTCTCAAGCCGGGAACAGGGGTTCAAGTCCCCTTGGGGTCATGATAAAATCGAGCCGCTTCCCACGAAGCGGCTCGATTTGTATGGAGATTCGGTCATCAAACCCACCCAATATTCCATCCAGGACTTGATTGCTATCATGGCAAAACTACGGTCCAAGCCTGATGGGTGTCCATGGGATCTCGAGCAAACCACCCAGAGCTTGAGAAGGTACCTGCTCGAAGAAACCTACGAGCTCTTGGAGTCTATCGATCGCGAGGATCACCAAAGCCAGCAGGAAGAGCTTGGCGATCTTCTGCTTCAAGTGATATTTCAGTGTCAAATCGCTTCAGAAAAAAAACATTTCACGTTCTCAGAGGTGGTGGACGGTATCTGCAGAAAAATCATTCGACGCCATCCCCACATATTCGGTGATCAAACCGCGAAAACACCTGATGAAGTCATCTACACCTGGGAAAAGATCAAGAAAGCAGAAAAAAATACGACCGATACAGGTATTTTGGCATCGGTGCTCACAACCCTTCCTGCCTTGGTCGAAGCGTACAAGCTTTCCGAAAAAGCCGCCAGGTACGGATTCGACTGGGAAAACCCCTTCCAGGTGATGCATAAGCTCAAAGAGGAGCTTTTGGAATTGGATGAAGCTCTCGAGCAACCCCCAGGCAAACCATCCACGCAGCAGATCGCCTGGGAGTTGGGTGATCTCATATTTGCCGCGGTCAACCTGGCCCGCCATTACAATCTGTTTGCAGAAGATCTTCTGAGAGAAGCGAATCAACGTTTTCGATCTCGATTTGAGATAGTAGAGAAATTGGCGGCGGAACGAGATATCCATATAGGCAAAGCAAATATTGAAACCCTGGAAGAACTCTGGCAAGAGGCCAAATCTCGAACACGGAAATCTCGATAACACGAATCGATCATTCCAAACGACCCCTCGATGGGCGAGACGTATAAAAGGTAGTATGATTGTATACCTGCGATCACATTTCGAATTCTTTCCCACAGAATGTGTTGAAAACATGTTGGCAGCAATGTGGGAAAAGCAGATAACCTAGCTTGTCATCGAGTTTTGGATTACTTTGCACACAATCAGTTCATATCAATATAACATATATATCGTAGAGTTACATGCATATTACAAACATTGTCGTTTTTCATTGGTTTTTTTTTCCACAGGGCTGTGGAAAAATCTCATTCTCATAAGCTCAGACCGGCCTGTATCAACAATTAAAATCGATCAAACCTCGCCAAGCCTGTAAATCTGCGCTATCGGGAAGCACATATATCGAACGCCCTACTGCCACAAACAAATCCGGCCGGGATGATGCGTAAACACAAGTATTGCAATGCGCTTGGCGCAATATGCGGCCGAGTTACCCATCCCCAAAAGCCGACCCGCCACATACGGTATACAACCAGTGCCGGATTGCCGCTTGAGCAACCTGTTTTCGGATCGATGCCCAATATTTGAGATTGCACCGATGACTCGGTCCGAAAGCTCCTGGACGGAAGTTCCTTGAGACAACCGGAGGAAATAATGCGCAATCGAGGCGCAAGATCGTTGACAACAAGTCGGTAACCAAGTAAACCCATGCTCAGGTATGCGCCTGTAGCTCAGTTGGACAGAGCAACGGCCTTCTAAGCCGTGGGCCGGGGGTTCGAATCCCTCCAGGCGTGTTGCAACAGCCGTTCGTTCTTTTTCACAACATTGTTTGGCTCGGGAGCTAAGAGCAAGAGTATATAAAGTACAAACGGTTATAGCTTTATGATCAAAAAGCGCCGACGTGTTTTGCATGCACTATCGCAACGTCCCCTGCTTACCGGAAGCGGAATCACCCTGGAAGCGTTGGTACGATGCGCCGCCGCCAAAGGGTGGGAACAACATTTGGTATTTGCGACTCCTGTGGGTCGTGCGGATACCTGCATCGCCGGGTTGGATCCCTCGCAGTTACACCCACTAGAATTTGAGACTCCCGATCTGGCCTTCCCGGTACCAGGCATGAGCGACGTCATGCCATATGAGAGTACATGCTTCAGCAGCATGAGCAAAGAGCAGCTGGACGCCTACCGCCGGGCCTGGTACAAGCATCTCAAAGGGGTCACCGAAAGAGTCAAACCGTCAGTCATTCACTCCCATCACATTTGGATTATGAGCTCTTTGCTCAAGGATATTACCACCCGGATACCGGTCGTAACGCACTGCCATGCAACCGGATTGAGGCAGATGAAGCTTTGTTCGCCCAAGCTTGCAGATGAAGTGCGCGACAACTGTAAGCGTAACGACCACTTTTGCGTTTTGCATCACCTTCATGCCACCCAACTCCGCCAGTGTCTCTCTATATGTGACAAACGCATTCATATTGTTGGTGCGGGGTTTCGAGGTGACTGGTTTTATCCGGGTAAACCGCAAGATCGTAGACCATTTCAACTGTTGTACGCCGGCAAATTGAGTGACGCCAAAGGCTTATTCCAGCTCCTCCAAGCCATGGAACGCCTAGGCAAAGAGATACCCCATATCCGCCTGCATGTCGCGGGACAAGGCAGCGGCGAACAAGCCCGGAAATTGGTAAAACGCATGGATCAAATGAAAGATTTGGTTCATTTTCATGGCCAGGTATCACACACCGAACTGGCTGACCTCATGCGTCAATCCAGTGTATGCGTTCTTCCGTCTTTTTACGAAGGTTTACCTCTGGTGTTAGTCGAAGCCATGGCATGTGGATGCCGGTTGGTTGCGACCGCTTTACCCGGAATCGTTGTCGAACTGCAACCCCATATTTCTGAAGCTCTCGAATTGGTTACATTACCACCACTTATCGGGCCGGACAACCCGGATCCATGCGCATTGCCAGAATTTGTAGAAAATCTTTGTAAAGCCATTAGAAAATCGGTTTTCGCTCCACCCATCGACACCCATTCACTTGCTTTTTCCAAAGCCCTCGAACCATTCCGATGGGAATCCGTCTTCGAAAAAATTGAGAAAATATGGATTCAAGCCATGCAATCCACAAGCACATCCCAGCCAAAATCAACCGATCCTTTTGTAAACACATAACTTACAGCCACATCAAACTCTAGGCTTCTATACACAGAGCAGATACAATGTTTTTGAAACCCAATCGGTTGAAGTTGGTATGTTTTGAAAACAATACAGTTTTATATAAAATCCGACTGGTAGTATCCAACAAAAACTGTAAAAATTCGATCTGATTTAACTTGCAACCCCATTTCAGCTTTGATATTGGCGTAGAGTGGAAAGGATGTGATTGATTTATATTTTTTAGATTGGGTAATATTTTTGATGATAAAAGAAAAAGATAGAGTTGAAAATTCGGATTACCTCGCTCAAACCGACCTATGTTTATTGTGCATCACGTCTCGATAGTAACCCGGTAATCATAGATAAGGCAGAAAAAAACAAAGGGGGCGTTTGTGAACTTTCCATGCATACAGCAATATGTTATCATCAAACTTAATCAAAGATATTTATTTTGAGACGAAAACGTTGATGTTCATTCATTAAGGGGGATCAAAATTATGAACAGTACCACCAACATGAACGTAGAACCTGAAAAGAAGGAATTTGAAACCGTGATGAAAACATGCAAATCTTCCGAAAAACCCAACGCAATATGGCGGGTGGATCTGTTGGATTGGGTGCAGACAAAAGATCACCAAATGTGCAGTCCATTGATTATTCGAGATTGTTTCTCCCAATTCGTCATCCTTTGCAAAGCGGTTTTGTCTACCGACTTTGAAAGCATGGCTCCCCTTTTTAAAGGGATATTTCGAAAATACGGCCTGCCCGACTGCATTCAAACCAACTCTCAAGCGCCCTTCAGCTCGGTAGAAGCCGGAGGATTGACCCGTCTTTCCGCCTGGTGGTTGAAACTCGGAATTCACCATGAAACAACAACCCCCGATCAGACAGATGGGCAGCAAACCAAACTGGATTTTTTCACCAAATTGATTCATGAAGCCATACGACCGGTACGCCTCAACCTCAGGGCTCAACAAATCGCATTCACAAAATTTACGCGTGAATTCAATTGTGTTCAGCCCAATCAAGCGCTTCAAAACAAGCTGCCTCGGGAGCTTTTTCACCCCTCTCATCGCATTTTACCCCGACACACGCCATCCATGCGCTATTCAAACGAATTCGACCAATATCAAGTCAATGCCAACGGTTTCATTGCGTGGTTGGGAACCCACACCTATATCAACCAGGAGCTTGCCAATGAAACCATCGGCGCAAAAATGATCTCTCAGAATAAATATGATCTTTACTTTGGATCCTTAAAAATTGGATGTTTCGATACAGACTCCAATACACTGACCATACTCCCATCTTTCCATCTGAATCCGAACCCTTCCAGACAAAATCCAGCGGATCGAGTCCCTGGTCATCATCCTAAATACAGCGACGATCAACTCATCGACACCCCAAGCCAAGCCGATACAAAAACCAAAACAGAAATCATTCGTAACGAAATCGGCTCGTTGCTCGAATCCATCCAGGATCGAAGACCGAACTCAAGCTCCGAACTAAAAAATTGATTTAAGCAAACTTCAAAACCTCCATTCTCGTCAAAAAATACTCCGTTTTGACCTTTCCAATACCCGGATTGCCATTAGATTGTTCTGGATACCTGTGTGATCATCCGGGTAGATCGAATCTAGAACATGATGGGAGCATTTGGCATGACCAATCAACCCGACACGAAATCACGATCCTCCTCGGAGATTAGAAAAAATGGAAATCGGCTGCGAGGAGCCGGGTCACTGTATCTCAGGCAACACCAATACAATCCGGTGGATTGGCACCCCTGGTGCCCTGAAAGCCGTGCAATCGCCCTGGCCGAAGATAAACCCATCTTTTTATCCATCGGGTATGCTGCCTGCCATTGGTGCCATGTGATGGAAAGAGAAGTGTTTGACGACAATCACATAGCCGACTTTCTCAACAATCATTTTATTTGTATCAAGGTGGATCGGGAAGAGCATCCCGACGTGGATCAAATCTATATGCGCTTTGTTCAGGGGTTGACAGGCTCGGGAGGCTGGCCGCTCAATGTATTTCTCACCCCCGATCTAAAACCGTTTTTCGGTGCAACGACCTATCCCGCAGAACTATTTCTGAACCTCATACAAAAACTTGTCGATATATTTCAATCCAAACGCAATATGATAGAGCAGCAGGCTCAATCGATCGCCGAGCAACTTATCAAGGAATCGAGCTGGATCCCCGGGCCGATCGTTGACCAAACCAGCATAATCCAGTCGGCTGGATCATTTCTTTCGCTCGTCGACCCGATATGGGGCGGGCTTGAAGGCCGAATGAAATTTCCGATGCCGTCTTTTTGGCGTTTCATGCTACATGTATACCGTAAAACCGCCGACCCCAAGATGGCTAAAATGATCCGCCTGACGCTCGACAATATGGGTTCGGGTGGTATTCATGATCATATCGAAGGAGGATTCCACCGCTACACTGTAGAACCTACCTGGCTGATTCCTCACTTTGAAAAAATGCTCTACGACCAAGCCCTGCTCTCGAGTCTGTATCTCGAAGCCTCAGCGGTGTTCAACCACTCCCGATATCGAGAAATCGCGAGCGACACTTTGGATTTCGTCACCCATCACATGACCAATCCGCATGGCGGCTTCGCCACCAGCCTCGACGCCGACAGTGAAGGTCAAGAAGGCAGCTATTACTTGTGGTCACCTCGAGATTTGCAGCAAGCTCTGGGGTCTGAGATCGGAAAAAAACTGGCCCACTTTTTGCGCGTCACTGAGGAAGGCAATTTCGAAGGAAAAAACATCTTAACATTAAGACCTCTCGACAGGATAATACATGATTCCGCACCAACCCTCCAAGATGTTCAAGCGCTTTTTCGAGCACACAAGCCCAGCCTGCAAACATATCGAGATCGACGCCCCCGACCGACCCTGGACACAAAAGTGATTACTTCCCTCAACGGTCTCATGATCGATGCCCTGGCTCGCGGAGCTTCGATCCTGGGACGTCATGACTGGCTCCAAGCCGCCCGGAAAGCAGCTGATTTTCTGCTCGACCATCATCTAGAAAAAAACGGCAGCCTGGCTCGGGCTTCCAACCAAGCAGAAATCCAATCCGGTGGGATTCTCGATGACTATGCATATTTGATCCAAGGCATACTCACTTTGTTCGAAGCTTCTGGTGAGATTTCATATTTAGAACATGCCATGGCACTCACCGATTATGTGATGGAAGAGTTCGATCGTCGTGAAGGTGGGTTTTATTATACATCCCGTACACATCCGGCGTTTCTTGGTCGGCAAATCGATATTACGGACAATGTAACCCCTTCGGCAAATGCGGTCATGCTGCATGTTTTGCATATCGTATATATATTGACAAGCAACCGGCGATACCGAGAAAAATTGGAAACCTCACTGCGCGCTTTCTCACAACCCATGTCGTACCAGAGTATCGATATGGTTTGGTGGCAAGACGCCGCTCTCATGTATGCAGGTCCTTTTTACCAAGTAGTAGTAGCGGGCAACCCTCGATCCACAAAACATCGACAATTGACAGATACCCTACGCGCATACACGGCGCCATTTGTTTTTTTACTGGAAGAACCTCCAACCGGATTTACCCACAGACATGATGCTTTATTGCCGGCTATCCGCAATGAGCGCAAAACCACAACCCAAGCAACTGCGTATGTATGTCAACCAGGAACCTGCATGGCGCCTACCCAACAACCCGAAGAGTTACACAAACAGCTTCATTCGGATTGGAATTTCTGATCGGTCTGCTCACATCTGCTGTTTTCTTCCATCAAATGATTGAAATGAGACCACTAGTGTCCAATACACCCAACTATCAGACAGGAGTTTAAGAGTAAAAAGACAAAAAACATCCTAATGACGAGTAAAATAAATAGATTATCGGTCATATTGGTGTAAGACCCCACGGTCATCAATACGATATCCCAAAGCAGATAGGACTTCGGACTGGGTCTTCGAGGGAGTCTCCAATCGTCTTTGAGGTTTTCCCCGACCATCCGTCAAGGTGAGAACAGAATGCAAATGACGCAT
>JBFFBT010000014.1:0-37471 GCA_041560255.1 Myxococcota bacterium
ACCGTGCTGCCCGTCAATCCACCCAACGATCAAGAGACGCAGGTGGTATTTGCCGAAATGGACTGGAAAGACAATCGCTCCAGCCGATTTTTCATAGGGTGCCGGTTGACCAGCTACATTTTTCAAATCGCGATGGAGGGTGTGTTTTCCTCCGAGATGAACGTATTCAATTTCAAGATCGGGTTCGATTATTGATACAATGTCGAGATAAGCCCGTATCTTTCGAGGTTATACCATGCCGGGTTTTTCAGAAATCATCGTCATCCTGGTGGTCGTACTCATTGTGATTGCAACGAGCAAGTTTTCCAATATCGCCGCCGGCATGATAAAAATGCTCGAAAAAGTACAGGGTAAAAAAAACACCGACCCAAACCAAAATGGATAGCGGCCCGCTTTCATTGGGTGTATTTGCTTTCAAGCAAACGTTCGGCCTGCCTGCGCACTAGAGGGTGTATGCCTTCGTCGCGGCATACGGCTTTCAGGTCCTTCTTCAGTAACGTGCACACCAGCTTGATAGAGAGGTCGGCCGGCGTATAGGGATTGAAAACCAACGACAATCGAATGCGATACCGTTCGCACCACTTGCTGTGGTAGATCTCTTTCAAGCTTTCCACCATGGAAGGACGCCGGGCGCAAAGCCTGATGACGTCCCTTTCGGTGATATGAGGATTGCGAAGCAGCTTTCGTACCACCGCAGGATCGGGATCGAACAACAATCGGCCGAGGCGATCTCTGTCATGACAGCGAGCCATAAACTTTCTTTCCCCCAAGGTGAGCTCACTCAACTCGTGATCACCCGGGGCCTCGGAGGCCCGCACCGGACCTTTTTGAGGCTGGGCCGTAACCAACATATCAGCGACCCGATCTTCATTTTGCTCGCGCGCCAAACGATACACCTCGGCAAGCAACTCGTAAAATCCACCCTGCTGCTGCGCTTTCAGAATCACATCACACACCACGCCGAATATCGATATGCAAGCTTTCTTTCGGACGGCGACCCCTTGGACTACGACGGACAACAACTCCAAAATCTCCTCAGGTTCCATCTCACCGAGACATTCGAGCAAAACCCCACAACGCATGCTGTGCTCGGGCAATGCCGTCAACCTCTTAATAATTGATTTGGCATCCACGCGGTCTTGCTTCCGTTTTTGGTTACTGCCCCAAAACCCCGTTTTTTGATTCTTCTTCTGATACTTCAAAGATCATATTCGGTTGCATCTCTATAACGTTGTTCCCGGTCTCCATAACAAAACGCATGTTTTGCGACGCCAACCAATTGGTCACCGCGATAGCCGAATCTACTCAAACCCTACGGCAGGAGAAAGAAAGTTTTCTTGAAGCGGTTTTTCACTTTGGGCAAAGCTCCACACATACCGAGCGCCATCCAGCTCGGCTTGCGGCTTTTCAAAGATCAGCATAAAGGGCAAAGATGCGCCCGACTCCATGCTGATTTCCCCGGCACCGGACAGCTTCGATCGGTACCCCGCCCAAACCATCCCAAGATCCGTCATCTGATGAATTTCCAAGGGATCGAAAACCACCCCGATGGGCGCCTTGGCGCGCCGCAACACCCTGCCGTCGGGCCCCATCAGCTCACCGAGTATCAACATATTTTTTTTTCGGTCGGCCGGGTTACGGGCTTTACCCCAGGCCAACAACCACACCCGCCCAACGTGGTTGCGGTAGGTCGTGCTGGATATACTTTCCATATCGAGCAACTGCACCGACCTATCCGACCAACTATCTTTACTCAAGGCTCGAACATAGGTCGACCAGGATAGAAAATCCGGCCTTCCATCGTTACGGTACACAACAAAAAGCATGCAGCCTATCATCAACAAAAAAAACCAAAATCCTATTTGCCACAAAATGCTTTTTCTATCCGTCGGATCACTTTGGGCGTCATTTTGAATTTTGGAAATTGCAGGACGATGCATCTGCCTGGGTACCGCCGAAACAGGTTCTCTGGCAAGATTCGGCAATGGAGATCGAAACGGGTCGGGATCCTTCGATTCAACCGACTTGCGACTTGCAGCGCTTTCACTTTGCAGCTCCAATCCGGATGATTCCAACGAAGGCAGGGATCCCGGATCGGACTTGGCGCCACCATCCACCCCCGAACCCATGAGAGAACGGGACATCGAATCATCGAACTGCCCTTCGGCCTCTCGATCCCCAATCCCAAAAAACGGATCCGAAAAGGGTTGATCCAGGCTCTGTTTCGAAGGTGATAAAAAGTTGCCTGATCCACCCGTAGTCGGCGGCTTGCTTGGTTGGACGAACGGATCGCTGAAAGCCTGAAATGGATCGCCCCCAAGCTCCGCGCCGCCGGGAGCTGGATTGACATCAGCCTTCTTTCCCGATCCGCCGGGTATGGTTCCGGCGTCGTCCAAATCGATATCGGCAAACGGATCCTGCTTCTCACCGGAAAACGGTTGTTGATCATCGTCTTTTTTTTCCGATGGGCCGCCTTGTTCCGGAAAAGGAGGAAGCGCCGGCGGACTCTCATGAGACTTCAGACCGGCATGCCTATCATCGCCCCAGGGATCGCCGCCCCAGGAATCGCCGATCGATGCATGCGAGGGCGGGCCCGAAAACATATCATCGCTCGAGAACCCGGGGTTATGAGAAAAAGAACCTGAAGCGTTCCTGTCGGTGGATGGTTCCTTCGGGGGTAGGGGCGCAGGGTGTGGATATGTGGGTGGACGGACTCCAGAAGTCGGGGGTGTTGTCTGTAAACTGCCATCTTTATTGATAAAAAACATATGTTTGCACTTCGAGCAACGAACCTTGACACCTCCCGCGGCAATTTTGTCCTCAGGAATCTTGTATTTGCTGTTGCACTTTGTGCAAGCTACAATCATGCGCCGTCCTTGTATCTTTGTTCTATCATCTCCCATGACGACCCAGGAATCAAGAACCGATCGACGAAATCTATTTCATACCAACCTATCCAGGCTTGCATCGCCATACGATAATGCTGCATGAAATACCGCTCTGTCACGCCGCCACGCAAAATATTGACACCGGCGGCAGTAAGGAGTAGGCAATTGGTATGGACACGAATCAAAATTGCCGAGTCATCAAACGCTATTCCAATCGTAAACTCTATGACACCCAAGAAAGCCGGTACGTCACCCTCGATGAAGTCTCCAGTATGGTAAAGGCCGGTGATCAAGTGCAGATCATCGACAATCGCACGGGTGAAGATCTCACCGGAGTTACCCTGGCGCAGATACTTTTCGAAGAACAAAAAAAACATCCCAAGCGCATGCCTCTCGAATTGTTGCAAGAAATGATCCGAACCCGGGGTGCCGCACTGGCGGAATTTATCCAAAGTCGGGCTTCCCAGCCGGTACAAAATTTCAAACAAGAAGTCGAGCGCAAGGTGGATCATTTTCTCAGAATCTCGGAAAACACCATGGAAGACGCAGGCAGGCAGGCAAAAGAATATTTATCGGTCGCTCATCAAAATCTGGACGACTTTCTCGAAAAGCTCGATGATCGTTTGCACTCCATGATCGAATCGGCCCGAGCAGCTGGATTTGTCAAGGAGCAACTGACCAACATAAAAAATAAAATTGAAGAAATCGAATCACGAATACGCAATCTTTGATGCACAAACCAACCAATATTATTAGGGTGCCAACCATACCAAGCAGGTAGGCCTTCTTTGTGAAAGATTTTGCCACCAATCACCTTCGCAAGCATCTTTCCCGCCGTTTGATGATATTTACCGGCAAAGGAGGCGTAGGGAAGACCACTCTGTCGGCAGCTTTCGCCCACCTGGCAGGCCGAACCGGAAAGAAGGCTCTTTTCGCTCAGATCCGTTCGTCCAAAAATCTTCTCGGTTTGTACGGTATCCATACTCAAAACAACGGTCCACTGCCCCTCGGCCCGAATACGGACTGGATCAATCTCAATCCCAAAGACGCGCTGGAAACCTACGCCATGCAAACCCTCAAGTTGCGTTCGGTATACCAAGCAGTGTTCGAACAACGCTCGGTAACCAAGTTTCTGCGGGCCGTGCCTGCTCTGGGAGAAATCCTGATCCTCGGACACTTGGTACACATTATCGAGCAGGGCCGCTACGACTTGACTGTTTTGGATGCACCCAGCTCCATATCCGGCTCGCTCATGCTGTCGGCACCACGTACCGTGATGGAAACCGCTCCGGACGGTCCTCTGCAAGCAGGAGCCCGCTGGATTCACCGTACATTGTCCGATCGTCACATAACGGTGATCAATCTGGTCACTACCCCGGAAGAACTGCCCGTCAATGAAGCCATGCATCTACACAAAAATTTGACGTCAAAGCTCGGATTACCTCCAGGCATGCTGTATGTAAACCGCCTCATCCAAGATCCCTTTGCCGCATTTTCAGATAAGATCCTCAAAAAGGCCATTACGGCCATGCAGGAAATCGAACCCGGCCGAATATATTCCCATGCGACCGCACAACTCAGGGCGCATTGCCGACTCCAAAAAAAATACCTTGCACTGGCGGAAGCCAAAATCGATCTACCCACCATCAATCTACCCGATCTGATCCGCCAGACCAACGCAATAGCCATTATCGACGAACTTACCCAACGGCTCTCGCAACACATAGAGGATGAGGTATGCAATCCGGCTCGATCCTAACCAACAAGCGCATATGCCTCACGGTCGGCTTAGGGGGTGTCGGAAAAACCACCATGGCGGCCGTGCTCGGTTTGCAGGCGGCCGTATGCGGAAAAAAAGCATTGGTCATGACCATCGATCCCGCCATGCGGCTCGCAGACGCGCTGGGTCTTACCTCCCTGCCATCCGGAAAACACCGACTCATCAAAAAATCCCGGATGCAACAAGAAGGCATCCCGGCTCGCTCGGATCTCACCGTTACCATGCTGGACACCGGCCGCAGCTTCCGAGAGCTCATTCGCCGAGAAATCCCGAGCCAAAAAGCGCGCAATCGGATTTTGGAACACACATTTTTCCAAAAACTTTGTAACGATCTGGCCGGTTCCAGAGAGTATGCAGCCATGGAAGAAATACTCCATCTCGACCGCCGGGGTGGATTTGATCTGTTGGTGATCGACACGCCGCCTTCAAACCAGGCCCTTGATTTTTTAGACGCCCCGGATCGCATCTTGGACGTGCTCGAGCATGGTAGTTACCGTTGGCTGATGCGACCGGCTCTCCTGGCCGGCAGAATAGGCTTGAAAATATTGGACTTTTCAGGTGGTTACGTGGTACGCACCCTCACCAAGTTCACCGGGACCCCCTTTCTCGCCGAGTTGGCCTCCTTTGTGGATCTTTTTTCTGGATTCATGGAAGGTTTTCACCAAAGAGCTTCGGCGTTTAAAGTCATCCTGCGCTCTTTCGAATGTGCCTTGGTGCTCATCACCACACCCGATCCAAACCGATCGGACGAGACCCTGGCCCTGTACCAAAAGTTATGCGCACGCAACCTCATACCGCATACGTTGGCTGTAAACCGCTACACCTATCCTCTCGAGCCTTTGCCCGATGATCCGGAGATTGCCGACCAGCTGCTTACCCATCTCGGTCATGCGCTGCAATCTACCAAGGCGGATGCCAAAAGCATATTTCAAGCGATGAGAAGCTCGCATGAGATCATCAACACCAAAGCGGCGCGGGATGACACCCATGTGAGATGGTTGACCGGCAAGCTAGAGCAACGCAGTCAGGTGCAAAAGATCCCATTTTTTCCGGACGATATTCATTCACTGGGCGGCTTGGAAAAAATCAGACAAGCGGTCTTCGAACCAGGAGCTAAAGCATGCTGAAATTCGATCTTCGAACCAAATCCAAAGAAGAGTTTATCGATATCACCGCCATGCTGCGAAAAGCCATATCCCAATGCGGATTTTCATCGGGCCTTTGCACCGTGTACTGTCCTCATACCACCGCGGGCTTGACCATCAACGAAAACGCCGATCCCGCGGTGGTGCGCGACATCCTGCACACCCTGCACAAAGTCATCCCGGATCAAGACGATTACCGGCACATGGAAGGCAACTCGCCCGCGCACATCAAATCCTCACTTTTGGGCTCGAGCTGCCAGATCATCGTCGAAAACGGGTCCTTGGTGCTCGGCACCTGGCAATCGGTGTTTTTCTGCGAGTTCGACGGCCCCAGACACCGTACTTTCATGCTACAATTGATATCTGGATGACCAACGCCCGATGAATTTGAAACCGTCACGCCCGATTTGGATCCTCAGCATCATGTCGGCGGCTTTGATGTTCAACGCCTGCCTACGGTTTCACAAAGACAACCGAAAATCAGAAAAAATCAACGAAATGCATATGGAGCCTTTGGTCATCGGCTTGAAACCGGATCCCACTTTGGGCCTCATCGACTTCGACGCCGCAACCCTGTTCGAGCAGGGAACCGGATACCATGAAGCGGGTTTGTGCGAATCGGCCCTGGTCTACTATCTACGGTTGCTCGAAGATTTCGCCGCATCACGCTACGCTCCTGCCACGGTGTTCAATACCGCCCGATGCCTGGAAGATCTCGGACACTTGGAACGAGCCGTTGCATACTACCGCAGGATTACCAAACAAACCGACCGTCCCGAGCTTTGGATGCAGGCCGCATACCGCGAAAGCATCTGTTTGATCCAACTCCAACACTACGAAGAAGCTTCCGAGCGTGCAAATGAGTTGCTTGCCTCTGAAAGTCTTACCGTCTTCGAGCACATGGAGTTTTTAAACTTGCTCGGAGAGATTTTCATCCAGCAGAACAAAACCGAACAGGCCCAACGAGAATACCGTAAGGTCTTGGATCTGTACCAGAAACACCAAGAAGAACAATACCTAGATCCCCTCCCGGCGGCCGTTGCGCAGTTTCAAATAGGTCAAATTAAAGAGGCCAGATATCGTCAAGCCCCTTTAAGGCTCCCGGAAGAAACCATTCGACAAGATCTCGAGGTCAAGGCCCGACTTTTGCTCGAGGCGCAACATGCCTACCTCAGGACCATCCGACTGGGTGATGCGCAGTATGCAACCCAGGCGACCTACAAAATCGCTACGTTGTATACCCACCTGCACGAAGAAATCGAGAAAGCCCCGATCCCGGAAGGGCTCGACCCACAAGAATCCATAATCTATAAAAATCTGTTACGTCACCGGACCCTGGTGTTGCTTCGAAAAGCGCTGCATTCTTTTGAAATGAGCCTACACCTGGCTGAACGCACCCCGACACAATCCGAGCTCATCGAAAACATACGCAATGAGATGAAACGGATCGAAACCATTCTGCTCTCTCACCAAGAGCCCCAACGAGATCAAGAACAACCCGAGGATGAAACCTTGCATCCCTCCCGGTCGGATCTATAATCTCCCCATGCGATGCTTGGGACTGGATCTGGGCAGCAAACGAATAGGTGTGGCGGTAAGCGATGAGCTGGAGGTTACCGTACGGGACCTTACTGTCATCCTCAGAAAGGGTGGGCAACATGATTTGGAGCGCATCGCACATCTGGCCAAAGAGCTCGGAGTGGAAAAAATCGTGCTCGGCCTGCCCCTGAACATGGACGGCACCGAAGGAAGACAGGCCGAACTGGCCAGAAAATTTGGAGAAACCCTTGAAGAACACCTGCACATCCCGGTGGTTCTTTGGGATGAGAGATTGTCCAGTTGGGAAGCCGAAGAAATCCTTGCAAAAAGAGGAATCAAACCCCACAAACGCCGAGAGGTCGTAGATCAAGTCGCAGCGTCCATCATTCTCGAGGATTATTTACGCGAAAACGGAGAAAAACCAAAGTGAGAAAATTATTGTTTGTATCATTGGGCGGCCTCTTGCTCCTGGCATTGGCTGCTTGGATCGCACACTCCCGGTTAGATCGATTCGAAAACAGCCCTCATGAGGGTTTGGGAAAGCTGGTTGCGGTCGACATCCCCAAGGGTGCGGGACCGAAACAGATATCCAAACTGCTCGAACAAAAGGGGGTTATTTCCGATGCCGACTTTTTCTATATTTACATTCGATACCTCAAAAGAAAAGCCGGCTCCATGAAAGCCGGGGAGCTGGCTTTTCGCGACAACATGACTCCCGGGGAAGTCCTACAGGTATTGATCCAAGGCACGCCCATCAACCACAAGGTCACCATCGCAGAAGGTTTACGTAGCGACGAGATGGCCGTGTTGTTCGAACGAGCCGGGTTCGCGAGCGCCGAACAATTTGAACGTAGAGTGAAAGATCCCGATTTTGTAAAATCTTTCGGAGTGGATGCATCCAGCCTGGAAGGTTTTTTGTATCCCGATACCTATCATTTTCGGAAAGACACCCCGCTCGACGATATCATCACAACCCTGGTTTCGGCCTACAAGCGTATCTACACAGACAAATTCAGGATCAGAGCCAAAGAGCTCGGTATGAGCGAAATGCAGGTCGTCACCCTGGCCTCCATTGTGGAGAAAGAAACCGCAGTCGGGCATGAGCGGCCCTTGATTGCCGGCGTATTCCACAATCGGTTGAAAATGGGATGGAGACTCGATACCGATCCGACCGTCATCTACGCCGTTTTGCTCAGCCGGGGTAGCTTTAACGGCAATCTTACCCGAGCCGATCTTGCTATGGATCACCCTTACAACACCTATCGCAACCCGGGCCTACCACCAGGACCCATATGCAATCCAGGTCAAGACGCCATCCAAGCAGTGTTGTATCCTACAGAAACCAAACACATGTTTTTCGTATCCAAAAACGACGGCACCCACCATTTTTGCCCGAACCTCGCGTGTCATGAGAAAGCCGTCAGACAATTTCAGGGAGGATCCTGATCATCGCACTCGCGGCCATCGACATCTCGGGCATCAGCAAACGCTTTACCCTGCCGCGATCCATCCCGGCGATCGTACGACATCCCTTTCGTTTCAAACGCATACAGGTACTGGATAACATTACATTCTCGATTCCTGATGGGGCGATCATGGCGCTTCTGGGACCCAATGGAGCCGGAAAGTCCACCCTGCTTCGTATTTTGGCTTCTACCGTACTGCCGGACAGCGGATCAGTACATATTCGAGGAAGAAACCTTCAGACGGATCCCTACCTGATCAAACAGAACATCGGATTTGTGTTGGGAGACGAGAGATCTTTCTACTGGCGGCTTACGGCCAAGCAAAATCTTCGTTTCTTTGCAACCCTGTCAAACCTGCGCGCCAAACCAGCCTCCCGGCGCATCGATGAGCTTTCCGAATTACTCGGGATTGAAAAAGAGCTCCACAAACCATTCCGTGATCTGAGCACCGGCATGCGCCAACGGCTTGCAATCGCCCGCGCCCTGCTGCATAATCCGGACATCCTGCTGGTGGACGAACCCACCCGGGGGCTGGATCCCGAAGCCACCCAAAAAGTCCAAAACCTCTTGCGGCATACCTTGTCCAACCAACTTCAAAAGACCGTTCTGTTTGCAACCCACAACCTGGAGGAGACCCGGCGGATTGCCGACCACATCGCCGCGCTGAAAGAAGGTCGCTTGATCATGCACGGAAACAAAGATCAAATCATGGATCGCCTTTCCGAGATATTCGATCTGGAGCAGCTGTGATTCGGTTGCTTAGAAAATCGCTCGCCTTTTTCATCAAAGACTTTTTGACCTCGGTAAGCTACCGGATGGCTTTTTTCGGCCAACTGGTTTTTACGTTTCTCACCATCGCGGCATTTTATTTTCTCAGCAAGTTGTTTCAAGGAGCTCGGATCGAAATGTTGGCGCCTTATGGAGGCCAATATTTTCCCTTCGTGCTGGTTGGTGTGGCGTTATCCAGTTATTTGGGCGTAGCTATGCGAAGTTTTTCAGACAACATCCGTACCGCCCAGGTTTTGGGAACTCTAGAAGCCATGGTGGCCACCCCAACTCCCATAAGCCAGATTGTCATGATGAGCACGATCTTCAGCTTCGCATCCACATCTTTGCGGGTGGTCATGACACTCGTATTGGGCGCCGTCGTGTTCGGAGTGGAGTTTCAGCATGCCAATTGGCCGGGTGCAATGTTGGTGCTGCTCTTGACCATTATCAGCTTTTCCTTTTTAGGCATCTTTTCGGCCGGGATCGTTTTGGCGTTCAAACGCGGCGATCCTTCCAGCTTTCTGGTACAAGGTTTGAGCTTTTTGATCGGTGGAGTGTATTATCCGATCAGCGTTTTACCCGAATGGGCGCAGGATCTTGCAAAACTATTACCCATAACCCATGCGTTGCATGCCATGCGCAGGCTGCTGCTGCAAGACGCGCGTTTATCCGAGCTTACGGATTCTCTCTTGGGATTGTTCCTATTCTGTTGTATCGCAGCACCACTGAGCCTGGGAACATTTTTGTCCGCCGTGAGAAAAGTAAAAAAAGAAGGCAGTTTGAGTCATTTTTAGATCGAGATCTTTGGTCAAAAACCCACATGGTTCCGCGATGGAACCCCGGCATCATTTCAACCAGCCGACCTGAGCATTTTTTGTTATCGGCAAACTCGTTGTGCTATACTGAAAGAAGTGCCGGTTCAGGCCGTCATGGTATGACAATCGGATCTTGGGGTCAAACAGGGCGGGACCTGTACGGACGGTGCTAAGACAGCAACCAAGCTGCACGACACGTCAACCAAAGCTGTGTGGATCACTCCTTAGGGCAGCAAGTCGACTCCGTGGAAAGTCACAGGAGAAAGCCGGTGTTGCGCAAACCATCCAGCTCAAAAATCATCCCTTCAAAAGGATGCAAAGATTATGGTGATTTCTGGTTGTCCAGTCTGTGCATGGCGGGCATGCTGGCGGCCGGCTTTCCCTTGTTTTGGAGCAATACACACCCCGATAGGATAAACTCTTCTGAGCAAATCGCCGTCAGGGTAGAATTTATAAGTCACGAGGCCAAGAAGCGCCCCGCCCAAACCTTGGTTTGGGAACAGCTTTGGGTCGGAGACTGCGCCCAACATGGTGACGCCGTCTTCGTGCCTCCGGGATCCCATGCGGTATTTCGATTTCCGGATGGCAGCAGGTTGGACGTCGAGCAAAACTCGTTGTTTGTATTGGACACAAGCTCCTTGCAACAAGAACCAAGCCAGTCCATCTATCAACTCAACCTCAAAAAAGGTTATCTCTTCACCCGGGCAGGAAACCATGGGTTGAAAATAACCTCCAAAGACATGTCCTCGTCTCTTTCACCCAAATCTCTAAGCCGATTCGAAGTCGACCAACACCAAGGAAGTCTACTTTCCGTCATGCAAGGCAGCGTATCGGCCCAAACCCAATCGGGCAAATCACATTCCCTCACATCGCAAAACATTCTCATGAGCCATGCCGGCCGGGCAAAGCAACTGAATGCTTACCCGGTCATCTTGGAACACCCCGAACAAAATCAGATTTATTTTCTGCATCCACACCCTAAAGCCATCCATTTGACGTGGCGGGATCCTCAGAAAAAAGCCTCCCGACTCCTCATCGCCAAGGACCGACGATTTGAGAATCGTATCCAGGATACCGATATCCAAACATCCAACCACAGCTTCACACCCAAGCAACCCGGAACATATTACTGGAGATTGGTGAATCAGGAGAAAAATCCAGCCAGCGACATCGGCGTATTTCTGATCTCGAGCTGCAGAACCCCCGTCGGCAAAAACCCCCTGCAAGGAGAACATTTGCTGGCAGGTCATGGAAAACCGATAACTTTTGAATGGACCCGCATGAAAGAATCGAGCGAATACATCATCGAGCTTTCCCGCGACAAAGAATTCAACCAAATTGTAACCAAGTTGAAAACCAAACTGCCCAACATCACCATAGGAAAGGATCTCAACGAAGGTCACTATTACTGGAGGGTTGGCTCTGTTCACGCCGAGCTCGGAGTATGCGGTTTTAGCAAACCCATACAATTTCGGTTGATTCGATCCGTGGTTCCGGATGCGCCCAAAGACCTGGAGTCGGAATACGAATGAATTGTTCCAAGCGCTCAAAAAGAAATTTAATATTGATCGGTTTCCTTTCGGCCTGGCTTTGGATGAGCGCTTATGCCCAAGCACCCAAAACCGGCTCGGTAGTTTTGCGCTGGTTGCCCGCCAAGACCGCAGCGAAATATGAGTTGCAGATCGCATCCGATCGCAGTTTTTCGAATGTATTGCTCAAGAAAACCGTAAACACCACGGGCTACCGCTGGAACCACCTGCCCGCTCAAAACGCATACTGGCGCGTTCGCGGAGTCGATCCAAACGGTCGATATGGAAAATGGAGCACGGTTGAAGTCATCCAGGCCCTGGTCGTGCCTCCGCGATTACAATCACCAAAACCGGGTATGCTCTATCAAATCGATCAGCCGGGATCCCAAATCGAGATCGCCTGGAAACCCGTCAAGCATGCGCAAGCCTATCTCGTTCAGATTGCAGGAGATCCGAAGTTTAGAAAAATTTTATTCAAGCGCCAAACCGATCAAACCAAAATGGTCTTCACCCCGCCGGTAACCGGTCGCTACCACTGGAGAGTCAGAAGCCTGTTTTCACAAACCACGCGCTCCCGACACAGCCAAACCCGTTTCTTTCGAATCATGCCTGCCGCACCCAAACCACTTGCACCCAAGCCGAGAAAGCAATTCACAATTGGAAAAGATCTTCACTTTCGATGGTCGAAAATTCCCATCGCCAACGGATATCTCTTCCAAATCGCCTCCGATCGGGCTTTTGAAAACATCGTTTTCAAGTCCTATCCCGGTCGGGTCGGCATCTCCTGGACGCCTGAAAATCCCGGAACGTATTATTTCCGGGTTGCGTCTTTGGATGCATTGAAATACCCCGGCCGCCACTCAATCCCCAGATCTTTTGAGGTACTTCCAAAAGCGGATCTACCCGCATTGGCGTCCCCAGTGATCGATACGCCTTCATCCAACCAGGTATTTCAACCCGACCAGCAATTTGCAGAAAGCGGCTTACCCACCGAATTTCGCTGGCTCGGGGTCGCAGGCGCGGTAGCGTACGAGCTGGAATTGTCCACCTCAAGACAGTTCGACCGTGATCTCATCACCAACCGCGTGATGGCAACCCAAATACAACTCACTCTCCCGGTGGATCGAAGCTACTACTTCAGGGTAAGGGCATTGGAGTCCGGCGACAACCAGGATAGACCCGGGGACTGGTCCGAGCTTCGAGCATTCGAAATTCAAAAACCGATCGAGTCTGCAAAGATCCAAATCGTAGAGCCACCTATGCAGCCCAAACCGACCGTCACCCGGCCCAGCCGGTTTCACCTGGGGGCTTGCCTGGGATTGGTATCCAACTTTGGAGAAGTCACCACGGGTCGGGTGGATCTGGAGATCGGGTTTCACTTCAATGATTATCTCGAGCTGGATCTTTCCGGAGGCTACTTTACATCCGAGGTGTCCGTATCGGATTCGGAAGGTTTGCAGGTAGACTCGAGATTGCACGCAATACCCATCAAGCTGTTGTTGGCCGCATACCTGCTTTCAAATCCGGATTTCAGGATATATCTGGGAGGTGGGCTGCAGCTGAACCTGAGCTATGCTTCCCTGAGCCTGCCGTCCTCTCCGGAGCTCACCGAAACCGCGATGCAATACGGTTTTGTCGCCGCCACCGGAGCAGAAAAACCTCTCGGCCCCGGCAGGCTGTATATCGAGATCGATTATTCGCTTTCGAGCACCAGCTCCGGCTTGGTGGAAGTCAATACCGGCGGTCTTTTTGCAGTCGTCGGTTACAGATGGAACTTATGGTAGTGGAAGATAGGGATGGAAAAAGCGCCATGACCTCAAAAAAACGTTTGAGAATATCGATCCGTCACCAGTTGTTCGCTCTGGTCGGATGCGTGCTTGCATTTGCCTTGATGAGCTATCTTTACCTGGCTCTGGATCTCATCAAAAGCGACAAACTTCAATATGTCTTCGATCTCAATACGACCCTGACCAGAACCCTGGGACAGGAAGTCCAGTCCACCATGCAAACCATTACGGATAAGCTGAAATATCTATCCACTCAAATCGAAGCCGCACCGAATGCCGCCGAAGAATTTACCCGGGCCGCTCACCGGTTTTTCGAATCAGATCGAGACGTCATCAGCATCGACTGCTGGACCAAAACCGCAGACGGCAACTATCAACTCCTCTACAAATGGTTCGATTCTGATCGACTGGCATCGTACAATCTGGAGAAAGCCGACCTGATCACCGCAAGAAAACACTACCCGCTTTCCTGGGATGTGATCAATATGCAAGGCATTCTGATCCAAAACTCCAGCTTGGCTCCGGACATCCCCATCCTCACCATCGCTACACCCGGAGTCCAGGACCAAAAAATCCTGGCCATCGACATTCGGATCGACAGGTTCTTGCACATTTTTCAACGCAACGGCTTATTCAGCGCATTCATGCTCAATCATTCCGGCGAAGTGCTGGCGCACCCAAACGCCGATCTGGTCATCAACCATGCAAGCTTGAGTGATTTGCCCATCGTGCAAGACGCACTCCATCTGCCCATGAAAAGCGGCTCCAAGGCATACCGGATCGATTCGGGTCAAGAGTATGTCGGAGCTTTTTCCAAGATCCGACCCGCCGAGCTCGTGGTGGTAACCCAAATACCCAAGGAAGAAGCCTTTCGAGCCGTTGCGCTGTTGGTACAAAAATCCGTCCTTTTCGGTGTGGTGATATTTTTCATCAGTCTCTTGGCAAGCATATTCTTTTCTCGAAGACTTACCCGCCCGATTCGCAGACTGGAGACCGCGGCCCAAAAAGTGGGCGGTGGAGATTTCGACATCCAGGTAGAGACCAAAGGAAGAAACGAGATTGCCGGTCTGGCCCTGGCCTTCAACACCATGGCCAGAGAGCTCGGGGAGCGAGAACGCAAGCTAAGCCGGGCTGAAAAAATCGAACAATCCGAGTATCGGCTGCGCAGGCTCATCGAACAAATGCCTTACGGCATTTGCGTGCTTCGCGACGGCAGTATCTCTTTCGTCAATCCAACATTTTTGGGTTATCTCGGATACCAGCAATCCGAATCGTTGACCGGTAAATCATTCGAAGAGCTTTTGAGCACCCAAAGCCGAAAGGAAATCATCCGGACAATCCAAGAGGTACAAAATCAGAGACATCATTGCCGGGTCGAAAACGATCTCATCCGAAGTGATGGACAACCGATATCGATGGAGTTCGCCTTGCTCCCGGTGGAATTTGACGCCATGGCCGCCGTACTCATGGTGGCTAGGGATTTGAGTGAGGAAAAGCAACTGCGATCGAGCGTGATTCATGCCGAGCGCATGGCTTCGGTCGGAACCTTGGCAGCCGGGGTATCCCACGAAATCAACAACCCGCTGGCATACATCATCGCCAACCACGGGTTTGCGCAAGACGAAATCAAAAAGATGCTTGCCGATCTTGAAAAGCTACCCAAAAGCCACCCCGCCATGCTCGAGCTCCCTAGAAAATTGTATGAGATCCAAGAAGTCATCTCTGAAGCTCAAGAGGGAGCCGATCGGGTTCGCAGGATCGTACGGGATCTGAAAACATTTGTCCGGGACACCGACGACGAGATCAAGCCCCAGGATGTGCGCACCATCCTCGACTCCACCATAAGCATGGCCTGGAACCAAATCCGGCACCGCGCAAGGCTGATCAAAGACTTTCAAAAAGTACATCCCGTGGTCGCAAGCCCGACCAAACTGGGTCAAGTTTTTCTCAACATCTTGGTCAACGCGGCCCACGCAATCACCGAGGGCAATCGAGACAACAACTGCATCCGTATTCGGGTTGCCAATGCTAGCGAGAACCGGGTGGCGATCGAAATATCCGATACCGGCACGGGCATACCCCAGGAGAACGTCTCCAAGATATTCGATCCTTTCTTCACCACCAAACCGGTCGGACAGGGAACCGGCTTGGGACTGTATATCTCCTATTCGATTATCGAATCATTGGGCGGTGACATCTTGGTGGAAAGTGAACCCGACAGAGGAACCACTTTCCGCATTCTGCTGCCGGCAGGCCGCTTGCAACCGATAGACTCGACCGAGACCGAAAAAACCTTACACAACGATCCTGATCGCTGCGCCCGCATTCTGATCATCGAAGACGAAGTATTGTTGGGAAAGGCGGTAAGCCGCATTCTCAATACCCATGAGGTCGTGGTGGCCAACGATGGAGAAAAAGCGCTCGATCTCATTTTCAATCAGGGTGACTACGACATCATCCTGTGCGATCTGCTCATGCCCAACATGACAGGTATGGATGTCTTCGAAAAAGTATGCCAAAAAGCCCCCGAGCTGAAAAACCGCTTCGTGTTCATGACCGGCAGCGCCTTTACCACCCGCGCCAGGGAATTTCTTGAAAAAATCCCCAATCTACGCCTCAACAAGCCGCTCGATGCGGACCATCTCAGATCCGTCATCCAACAATACGCCACCGGCAGGTGTTAACGGCATATCTCTCCTCGAAAAACGTCCAACCCGGCCGCATTCTCCTGAAAAACGGTTCGTTTGATATTGTTTCCAGAAAATATCTTGGTGGTCCCCCGGCGTGATACGCATAGAAATCTTCAAAATAGTACATTCGTCCGATGCAGGCGAAACCGTCTTCTGACAAACTTGGGCCGAAATGGCCGCAATCACTTAATCCCAAGGAGACCGAAACAATGAGACAAATATCACGAAACATCGTCGCAGCAATCGGATTTTTACTGTGCGCCTGTGGACCGATAGATCCCGGCCTCGACGACACCACACAAGCGGATCAAACCATCGAAAGCTATGCCTACGGGGAAAAATACGCCGTGATCATCAACGGCAGCTGGGAGATAGAAAACCGTAATTATACTGCTTTTTATGATGATATTCGAGACACCTTCCTGACCTTGACGAACGCTGAGTACAATTTCAAGAAAGAAAACATTTGGGTCCTGGCGGTAAACGGTCCGAATCGTTCGGGAATCATAAGCTACTGGCAGGGGACCCAGGAAGTAGGCCGGCATGCAGATCTGGATGGAGACGGGCTCTGGGACGTGCGGGTGATGGAAACCTCGTCCGATAACATCTATGCCATCCTCGAAGAAATTTCGGCCAAAATCCATAGCAACGATATGTTATTTTTCTTCTTCACCGATCATGGCGGGATCGGAAATCCTCCCAGCATCGACGGCGGAGCCGTCGAGCTGTGGGGCCGGCCGAACGTGCTGACAACCATCGATCTCTTGCTTACCTACGACATGCTTTTTCAGAATCTACCTCCCCCCCAAATCATTTCCATGATCAACGCCTGCAAAAGCGGCTCATGGGTATTGGGTAACGTGACCCTCAACGGTATCAACCGCCTGTCCATGTCCAACGCGGTTTGGAATCAAGACGGAAGCGCCCGTGGTCTGGTCATACCCTGGACCCGGGCGATGCAAAAATCCGTCAATGCCGATTACAACGCCGACGGAGCCATCTCGTACTACGAAGCCTTTCAGTACGCCTTGGAGTACAAACAACAAAATTCCCGTCCCGAAGATCCCCAATACGCAAGCGATCTGAGCCCCGGATTCGAGTTGGGAAAACGTTACGGTCTCAACGGCCGCATACCCAACCTGGGTTTGGTGTACAACGGTTCGTTCGACTTCGGCACCAATCTATGGAATCGCACCATCAGCGGCTTTGCCTGGAGCGTGGCAAGCGGTCAGTTGAAAATCGATATTACCCAGTACTACTCCGACCCCAAAAGCATCCGTATCATGCAAAGCGGGCTGCAACTCGATCAAGGTAAAAGTTACCGTGTGAGCTACCGGGCCAGAGCACAGAGCTACCGCACCATCAATGTATCCATCGAGACGTCTTCGGGCACCATCGCCGAAAATACCGTCTGGTTGTATCCCTGGATGCGTACCTACTCATTCGATTTCACTGTGAGCTCTTCGCTTTCTTCCGATCCCGATCTGCACTTCAATCTGGGAGGAAACATCAATGATGTATGGCTGGACAACATAAGCATCACTGCAAGATAGACCAAAAGATCCCAGATCTTGTATCAATCACCACGTTAATCATCCAAAGCCACCCATCAAGCTCAAGGGCATCGAACCGAACTCTGCCTTCAAGGATATGTGCTCGATACATCCACCAAGGTGTCTTTTTCGAACATCAACCGAATGAATTGGCTGTAGAATGTCGCGTATGCCCAGATCTCGTTCCGGCTGTCCCGGGTAATCGTATCGGGAGATCCCAGTAGAAATACAACGTCTTTTTTAAGCATCCCCGGCTTGATATACCGGAGCAAGAGCGGAGCAGTTTGATGTTTGGACTCGAAAGATTTTTTAAATTTTTTCGATGCAGCCAATATTTCTTGCGGATATTTTTGCGAGTTGTCCACCGAGCAACCCCAAAGCGTGCTCAGCAACGTGCACGACACTATCCATACAAAAAGATTCAAGAGCTCAACCCGTTTCTTTTCTGCCTACTATCTCATTTTTTGACCGAAGCGCGAATCAACTTTCCAAACTCCATGCACTCCGAGCGTTTCAGGTTATCATAATCCTCAAATTTTTCCATCTTCTTGGCAATCTGAGGTTCTATCAACGCTTTGGTTATGCGACCGAGAAAAACCCTGGACAAGAGCCCCGACACCGATTTCCAAAATCCGTTTCTCGTTTTCTTTCCACAAAAGGCTCGTAATTATTTTTCACGTGATTTATAACCAACTCCAATCTTATCCACAAGGAGGTATTTTCGATGAAACCGAAGCGATTGACCTGGTCGGCACCGATACTTTTTTTGGGGCTCGTAGTACCGGGCCATCCATCCAACGCTTGTACGGTAATCACGGTCGGCAAAAACGCCTCCATGGATGGATCCGTCATCACCTCCCATACGGTCGACAGTCATCGCACCGGCACGGATGTACGCGTGATACCTCCCCAACGGCATAAAAAGGGCGCCATGATTCAATGCACCACCCGGGAGGAAGACGACACCGGACCCATGCAACGTTACCGGCGCATTCCTACCGGTAAAATACCTCAGGTGTCCAATACCTATGGATATCTTGCTCCGGCCTACGCTCCCATGAACCAACATCAAGTGGCCATTGGCGAATCTACCTTTGGAGGGCGGGAAGAGCTTCAAAGCGCCAAGGGCATACTGGATTGTGAGACTACCCAGGCTCTCATGTTGCAACGGGCCGAAACGGCCCGGGAGGCAGTCCGCATCGCGGGAGACTTGATCGAAAAATACGGTTGGAACGACGTAGGCGAAGCCTTGACCGTCGTGGACCCAAACGAAGCCTGGATGATGGAGATCATCGGTCCGGGTAAAGACAAAATCGGCGCCATTTGGGCGGCCCGGCGCCTCGAAGACGATCACATCACGGTCAATGCCAACGCTGCCCGAATCGGAGAGATTTTCTTTTCCGATAAGGAAAACTACATGGCTTCGGCCAACGTCGTAAGCGCGGCTGTACAATACGGTTATTGGGATGAGAAAAGCCAAAAACCTTTCGATTTTTCTGCCGCCTACAATCCCGAAGGCCGGGTGAGTTTTGCTGCGTCCCGGCGCGTATGGCGGGTATTCGACCTTCTGGCGCCTTCGTTGAAGTTGCCCGCCGACAGCAACCGGTTTCCGTTTTCGATCAAACCCGAGAAAAAAGTTTCGGTAGAAAAAATCATGCAGATCTTTAGAGACACCTACGAAGGCACCGATTACGACATGACCGCCGGATTTACGGTAACAGATGAAAAAACCGGAAAAACCGTCAAAAGTCCTTTGGCCAACCCTTTCATGCCCTATGACGCCAACAAGCTGTTTAAGATCAACGGAGGTTGGGGCTGGAGAGGCGAACGCACCATAGCTCGTTGGTACACCATGTATACGGTCATAACCCAATCACGCGCCTGGTTGCCGGATCCTATAGGCGGCGTCGTTTGGTTCAGCTACGACAACAACGCCATGACAACTTATGTCCCGCTGCACATCGGAATTACCGATCTGCCCAAAACCTATCAAACCGACGGGCGCACGACCGGCTTTTCGAGAGAATCGGCCTGGTGGGCGTTTAACCGGGTCTCCACCCTGGCGTCCCAACGTTGGGGCGATATGCGAAATGATGTCGCCATGGTGCGAGATCCATTGCAAAAGGAGTATTTAGAAAGCCTTCAACCTGTCGACAAGCAGGCTCTCGAGCTGTATCGAACCGATATTAAAAAAGCCCGGGAGTTTTTGACCAGCGAAGCCGATAAGAGATGCAATAGGGTGGTCCAGGCGTACTGGGATCTGGGAGACAGCTTGTGGAACAAATACGACGAGCAATGGTAAGCCGGGGTTGGAAGTAGGGGTTACCGACCCAAACGATCTTTACGCGGTCCTTTCAACCTCCAACCATTTCAGGGCGCTCGGCTCATCCGTAAACAACCGACACATGAATCCGGCATTACGTAATATGGTTTCGACAAAATCGTGTGAATCGTCGCCTACATCCGCGAGTATGGCAATTTTCGATGTTCGATCCAAGGCGAGTCTATACATCTCGTCGTATCCCAAGCGGTACTGCTCCAAAGCGCTGGCCACATTGCGAACCCCGCGCACATCCGCCAAAAACTTCCATAATCCATATTTTCTGGCCTCCTCTATGGCCGCTCCGGAAAACATGATCTCCAGATCGCCTGTAACGTTCTTCAACACCCGGATCCGGATATGACTCCCATCAGAAGCAAGCATCACCTCGTAGCTCATAGACCTACTCCTCACGCCACACCGCCACCCACATAGTTCCCCCCAAGCGGTCCAATCGATTTGGATATCAGCCATCTATATTTAAATCTTGCTGTTGCTTTCAAGATGATAGTACAAAAACTACAACGCAGATATTACAATACCGTATAATGATTTTCCAGAAGAATCAAATTGGACAAGATATCACTGAGGGAAAGCAGGCATCATGGATATCGAGAGCATCATCGCACTGATTGCATCGGTCAGCATTGCCGTATCAGGCTGGGTTGTCGCACATTGGCTATCATCCCGGCGTGAATTGGAACAAAAGAAACGAGAAATCAGAGTACAATACCTCAGGGAAGCCTACCTCAAGATTGCCAATCTATGTGATCGGGGCGAATTTCCACGGGATATCTCCGATCTTCAAGACGCCCTGAACGACATTCAATTGTTTGGGGAAGAAAAACAGATTATCTTGATCGGTGAAACCATTACCCAACTCATCGACAACCAAACGGCGAGTTTCGATGAGCTGCTCAAACAATTGCGCAACGAGATTCGCCGCCATATCGGTTTGAATCCAATGGAATCAACCCGATGGTATATTCGTTCGGGAGATGAAAAGCGGTAAGGCAAACCGAAAGAACTTCGTTGGTTGAAGATCTTCTGTTTCAACATACTATCCTGAACACGGCGTTGCCCGATTTTTGCAGGAGATAATGATCAAATTATTGGTTTGGCCCCGTATCGGTCACCAATGCAAACAAAACATCTCTCAATCGTTGGGTATCGAGCCAATCGAACCGTCTCATCAAGTGGGTCAACCTATGTGCATAATCCGAGAGGAATTGTTGTTTTGATAATTTTTTCAAATACCCGTTTTCCCAAAAGTACCACAACACATCGCACATGGCGGTGGTCAATGATTCGCGATTGGCCGTATCGACACGGTTTGCAGGCCGATACAATTGGAACAAAGCTTCTTTGGCCATAGGCGGTTTGCGCCACAAAGCCAACCAATCGATCAACATCCATGCTTTGGCAAAAATGTCTTGATCTTTCATGAAATGGCCACACCCAATCCTGAACAATAACCACCAACCACATAAACCCCGGCTTCAAAGAAAGATCGGCCCCCCACCCGTCGTAATACAACCAAAGTCCCAAGCATACGCAATATACAATCACCCGCCATCTGCAATATTTTTTGGAAAACGTTCTTATCCCATACCGTTATGCCTGTACTTGTACGGCGCTCAAACGGCCAGAAAAACAACATTAAAAAACCATGTATTGCATGAAATCGATCGATTTTCGGCTCAATCAGATATCGAAATCTATCCCAAACTGGATTTTCGCAAAAATTTCGTGTTACTAGGGACGGTGGGATTGCAGCATTACGATCTTCCAACATCGCCCCTTCCCGGAGTGACAATCCGAACGATCTACAGCCATACCGGCGCAAGCCGATATGCCAGCGTCATGCCCGTCTAAAACCTAAGTTCCCCCCCCCGAGCGAAGCGCGAGTGGGAACAAAAACAAGGGGTCACCTATAGACAAGTGAACCCGCCGGCACGTAAATGATCTAATTAAATCAACCATTTACGTGGTAATCCGATGAACTTGGGTTTAGAAATACTGATCCCACAAAATGGAGTTTTGATACGAGAGTTAGCGTAAGAATCCCTTTTCTATTGCCGCTTCGCGAAGCTTGCTTTTGATTCGGCTAAATTGTACGCGTATCGCCGTGGCCCGCTTTTTAAGTTCGCTTTCGTCGAGAAATCCTTCATCAGAGAGAATTTGTGCAATCTCGTTCCAGGACATCTGCCGATCTATCCGCCAGACCAAAAGATCTTTTTCTTCTTGATTGAGAAACTGATCAATTAGATTTTGATAGGCCGCATCGATATCCGGATGTTTGTACGTGGTAATCGTCTTGTTTTCTTTGATAATCAACGCGGACAGATTTTGTGGCAGTTGAGAAAGCGGTTCGTGATGCCTTGTCAGGCTCGAGTAGCATACTCTCCGTGCAATGCTATACATCCAGGTACGTAGGCTCGATTCCCACTTGAATGAAGGAAACCATGTCCAGAAGTACAGAGAAAAAGTTGAGTACATATCGTTGACTGTATCGTGACATTGAAATCGACGATACAACCAACCTCGGATCTCACCGCCATAAATCCGAAGCGCTTTCTCGGCGGCAAGATTGTAATGCTTATCGCCATGCATTTGTTTGATATTACTCTCTTTTCTTCCGCGTACCTCTGCTTCTTGGCGTAATTGTTCTGCCTTGTTCAATTTGATTCCTCTCTTTCGCAGCTTTATCCATATTATTGGTTTGATGATATTTCATTATCTGTATGTACAGTGAAAGCCGTGATGTTACAGAAAATAGTAGAAAATGTTTTGTAATACATATAACATGACACTTTCCAAATACATATCACCATACGGCCGCAACCATAACAGAGAAAGGGATACACTGTATGAACGGCCACGAACACCGGCATCCTCCAGTCAACGAGTTTGATCCTTCGCTTCTTAGGGATCTCCAAGATTCCATGCTCAACAAGGCCGCTCGCGCTCCAGCATACACCGATCTGTATGATACAGGCACCATTCTTGCCGAACGCTATAACATTTTAAGGCTGATCGGTCAGGGAGGCATGGGTGCAGTATATCTTGCCTACGATTTGAAGCTGCAGCGGCAAGTCGCCATTAAAGTCATGCACGCCCGATCGGACGAAGTGATGCTCAATGAATCCAAAGAAACCCAACGCATCCGCATCAAACGGGAAGCACAGGCACTGGCGCAGCTTTCGCATCAGCATGTTATCGCGGTCTACGACCTGGATATCCATGAGGGCAAGCTGTTCATTTCCATGGAGCATATCGACGGCAACAACCTCACGCAGTGGAAGCAAAAAGAAAAACCCAACAAAAATGAGATCCTGAATGTTTTGTTGGCAGCGGGAGAAGGTTTGGCGGCGGCGCATCGGGTTGGTATTATTCACCTCGACTTCAAACCATCCAATGTAATCATCGGCCATGACGGAAAAATAAAAGTCGCCGATTTCGGCTTGGCCAGAGCGACAGATCGAGACGAAAAACCAACCCAACACTGTTTTGACAGTGTCGATAAATGCGACAACTTGCTATCAGACAAGCTTACCCAAACGGGATATGCGATTGGAACACCGGCCTATATGGCCCCGGAACAAGGAAAGCATGAAAAACTGGGAACTTGGACCGATCAATTTAGCTTTTGCTTGGTCGCCTGGGAAATGCTCTGTGGTGAAAGACCCTATCCGGTTGATTCAATCAAATTTTGGAAAAACATGACGTCACCATCAGCCGACATGAAAACCAAATATATTGGCGAAAAAAAAATCCCTACCTGGCTCAAAAAAAACCTGCTCAAGGGATTGGCTTTCCATCCTCAGGATCGATTTGCATCCATGTTGGATCTATTGAAACAAATGCGTAAAAGCCCTGCAAAAGCTCTCCAACACTCCCTGACGTTACTTCTGATAATGATCCTTGTAGGAATGGGGGTTTACGGGCTCAGCTTGTCAATCATGTACCGCGCAAAACTATGCCGGGACGGGACATCAAAAGCCGCCATAGTATGGAACGAGCGGACCAAAAACACCATCGAGGCCTCATTTGTATCAAGCGGTCATCATCGTGCGGTTGAGACATATCAACGCGTGGCGGAGATCTTGGACGATTGGTCGCTACAATGGGCCGGCGCCTATACAGATGCTTGCAATGCCACCCACAAAGAAGGATCTCAGTCCGAGGAAGTACTGGATCGAAGAATGAGATGTCTCGATCGCAAGCTCATGAGCATGGGAGAGCTTACAAAAGCCTTTTCAGAAAAACCGGACTCCATGTTGGTAAATCGAGCGGTCAATGCAAGTCTTGGACTGGGAGGCGTCGCCATCTGCGCGGATATAGAAGCGCTATCTCAGGACATCGTACCCCCTGAAAATCCCGTGACCCGAAAAGCGGTGGAGGAGCTCCGAAGAAAACTAGAGAATATACGGCATTTTAACGAGCTTGGCAAACACAAGAAAGCCAAAAAGATTCTCGATGCGTTACAACCACAAGCCTCCACCTTGCCCTATAAACCCATCCAAGCGGAGCTGATTTTGGCGCAAGGCATCAATGAAGCATACATGGGAAAATACAAAAAAGCTGAATCCGCATTGCTGGAAGCACTCCAGAGTGGATTGTATCTGAGCAACAAAAACTTGGCGTTGGAGGCTGCGCATGAATTGACGTACTTGGTGGGATACCAGCAAAAAAATTTTTCAGCAGGCCTTGTATATGCCGAAATGGCGCTGGGGCTTTCCAGAGGCATGCAAGACGAGCGCGACGCCAGATCCAGAGCCAATCTGGGAGACATATACCTATCTCAAGGAAACAGCGAAAAGGCCACAGAGCAATATAAAGCGGCTCTTCTCCTTTTGGAAAAAACTCATGGTCTTAATAACCCCCATATGATCAAATCGATTACGGCTATCGGCGTGGCGCTTGCCAACAGAGCCCAATATGACAAAGCAGAAAAAGAACACCGGCGGGCAATCGAAATCACCGAGAGGGTATTCGGCCCTGAGCATCCAACCATTGCAAATCTTTGCACCAATCTGGGTTCCGTTCTCTCGTATCAAGGCAGATACCCAGAGGCCGAAGCAGAACATAAACGCGCGATTGATGTCACTGAAAGAGCATTCGGTCCCAAACACCCCACCCTGGCCATTTACCGGGGCAATCTTGGTAACGTCCTCTATAAACGAAGTAAGTACAAAGAAGCCGAAGCAGAACAGCGTCTTGCAGTCAAAATTTCTGCAATCTCTCATAATCCTGAAAATCCCGACCTGGCCAGGTACCGGGCCAACCTAGGCATCACCTTATACAATCAGAAAAAATACCCGGAAGCCGAAGTCGAATACAAACACGCCATCAACTCGCTACAAAAGGCCTATGGGCACGATCACCCCCACGTCGCCTGGGTACACAACTGCCTTGGAAACCTATATTTGAAAACAAAAAACATCCAAAAGGCCAAAGACTGCTTCCACCAAGCAAATGCCATCTGCAAGCGGCTTTTTTGCGATCCCAACACCAAGGCTGACTCTCTATGGAGCCTGGCCAAAATCCTCTGGGCAGAGAGAAACTATCCTGCAAAAGCCTTGGAGCTTGCCAGACAAGCCCGGCAGATATTTGCCAAAGAGCCTGGTCTCAAAGGCAATTTGGATGAAATCAATCGTTTTCTTGATGATCGAGTCATACATGAAAAGTGATAAACAACAAATTTTTTGCAGGTTTTTCTGTAACACTTCGGTTTTTGCAATACGACCACATTAAAGCGTATAGGAATACTCTAATCCAAAGGAGTAAATCATGTTGAAGCTCAAAACCAATTTCGTGGATCAAGCTCAGACTGCCCATCCAGGCCCCAATAAAACGCACCCAATCCCTGCACCCAATCCCACACCAATAGATAACCCCGGAATACCAAAGTGTCGTACCTGCAATAAGCCTATCGATATTGAGCCGGTCATCTATGCATGGCCCGAACCTAAGTCGCAAGAGCCTAATCAACCTGTTCCCAAGGATGGATCTGGCATACCAAAAAGTTATCATGTAGGTCGGCTTTCCATCGAAAGTGGCTCATTCAAATGTGCACTAACCCTGGCAAACGACTTGGAAGTATTGGCCATTGGGTTTAAAGTACCTAACCAACCTCACGTATATACGGTTGTAAGAAAAACCGGATTGAAAAAAGGTGATGTTTGGAAAACGGAAGTCCATGAACCCTGGAAAGCCTGGAAAATTTCTTGCTGCCCGTGAAAGAAAAGCACCGACACAACCGACTGAAATCAACCGCATCCGGCCCTGCATTAAATCCACTCGAGCCACACTTTATTTGTTGTAAAGGCAGCCAGAGCAACGCCATTAATATTACGTTTGGTTTGTCCATAGTATCGAGGCAATAATGTACCCGGGTACAAGATTTCAAACCATGACTGAAAACAGTGGTTTGTATGCCTTGCTTCAAATCGCAACCCGGGACGAAGTCCGCCTTGTGCCGCACACGACGTTATGGAACGGACGATTTCAAATCACAAAACGGCTCGGTTACGGAGGTATGGGTATCGTATACGAAGCGACTGACAACCTGTACAGCACACGGATTGCGCTGAAAACCCTGTTCGAGCCATATGAAATGGGCATCGCCAGGCTCAAACAAGAATTTCGCGGATTGGCCGGGGTTGTGCACCCCAACCTGGTCGGATTGTATGAGCTTTTCGTCAATGCCACCGAGTGCTTTTACACCATGGAGTTGGTACCTGGAGAAACCCTGCAAAACGCTCTGGAATCTGCTCTCGACACATGTCGAATCATACAAGTGTTTTCTCAACTCGCGCTCGGCATCCAAGCCGTTCATGCAGCCGGCAAGCTCCACCGCGACCTGAAACCCAGCAACGTCATGCTCACCCCCGAGGGACGCGTGGTGATTTTGGATTTTGGTCTGGTGAGCGATCCAACCCACATCGGCTCAAATCTCGACGTATGCAAAAATCCCGCCGGAACACCTGCTTACATGGCTCCAGAACAAATCGCAGGAAAACCGGCATCCGTACATAGCGATTGGTACGCCTTCGGCGTGATGCTCTATGAAGCGCTTCAAGGTAAACGAATCGTAACCGAATTTTCTTATACAAAAACACGTAGAACCCGATCCAAAAAAATCCCTTATTTACCCATAGGATCGACCAAACCGACCGGTCCCAAAAATCTGGTCGACTTGTGTACGCAACTGCTCCTTGAAGATCCGAACAAACGACCGGGATATGAAGAGATTGCCCGAGCACTGCGTCTACCGGATAGCTCGATTGGGCTTCAACCACCGAAACGCAATGGGTTGTTTGTGGGTCGAATACCTGAGATGAAACTTTTACATACGGCCTACGACGGCATGCGAAGATCACAAACCGTTATCGCTTGTGTACACAGTGTATCCGGCATGGGTAAAACCGCTCTGGTAGAGCGCTTTTTATCGGATCTGCAAACAAAGTCAAACCTGCTGGTGCTTACAGGTCGTTGTTACGAACAAGAATCCATGCCTTACAAAACCTGCGAGAGCTTGTTTGATCAATTGGGCCGTTTTCTGTATTCGTTACCGAAAGAAAAGAGAGCCGACTTCATACCAGACCGGATCTCGGCGTTGGCGCGGATCTTTCCTGCCCTGGGATTTCTAGATTCTAACAAGATACCCAATACTTGCCTACCCCGGGATCCCAACGAGATTCGGCATTGGGGGTTTGAAGCCGCCAAGCAATTGCTTGCCAACATCGCCAAAGACAAGCCCGTCGTCGTGTTTGTCGATGATCTCCAATGGAGCGATGTGGACGGAGCCATGCTGCTTGGCACGTTGTTTACTCCTCCTGCGCCTGCCTTGATGTTCATCGGTGCTTTTCGCAGCGATGGACCGGCCTCGAACGCCGGGTTGTCCCAGTTTCTACATCGCATTACATCCACAAGTGACCGCAACAACATATACGAATTTCGGCTGGACAGGCTCGACGCACAAGACGCTCATACATTTGCAGACAGCTTGCTTCCGGCCGAATCGAAACTCCATGCCCGCCATATTGCGCTCGAATCCAAAGGAAACCCATACCTCATCACCGAGCTCGTGCAGCATATCTCACTGGGTGATATTGAACATACCCAACCCGACCTCGACCAAGCAGTCTCCCGGCGGATATCCACTTTACCTTTATACGAACGCGCGGTCTTATACACCATATGCGTCCATGGCATACCCATAGATCACCGCATGCTCCTTGCATCGCAACCAACTCCCAATCTGGCGTCATGCCTGCATACCCTTTGTAACTCCCTCTTGACTCGTCGCGTCAGCGGCCCGGTGTCCAAGATAACTTGGTATCACGACAGAATCCGGGAGTCTGTGATCGCAAGCCTCTCACCAACTCAGCTGCGTTACCGACATCGCCGATTGGCCCGGGCGCTCGAGGGCTCCCCCAACCCGGATCCGTTCATGCTCGTACACCATCTTATTGGCGCGGGCGAACACCGACACGCCGGCTCTATCGCCAAGACCGCCGCCAAACAAGCGATGCAAAGCCTGGCATTTGACAATGCAGCCGAGCTTTTACAAATCGCACTCGAACACAATCCCGGCGATTTCGAGCAACGCCGAGATCTTCAGATCGAGTTGGGCGAAGCCCTGGCCCACGCCGGACACTGTGTCAAAGCTGCCCAGTCTTTCACAAGCGCTGCCCACGGAGCTCCTCGCGAGCAATCCTTGGAGCTCCACCAGCAAGCCGCCCAACAATGGCTCAAGAGCGGTCATATGCGGGCGGGATTCGATGAGCTCAATCGAGTGCTTCAAACCGTGGGTCTCAAACTGCATAAAACCTGGCTGGGATCTTTGGTCGATTTAACCATAAACCGCCTGCGTCTATATCTGCGGGGCCTTGATTACAAAACAGGTGTCGCCAAAACAGTTTCTAAAACCGACCTATTACGACTACGCGCCTCTGAATCAGCCGTGATTGGATTGTGGTCGGCCGACACCCTGCAGTCCGCCGCCTTTTGCGCCCGCTATCTGCGTTTGAGCCTTGACAGCGGTATTGCTGAGTACATCGCCAAGGGATTTTCCACTGAAGCGGTCTGCAGATCCATACAAGGTGTAAATAAAAGGACCATAGTAAATCAATTTATCCAAAAGGCCCAATTGCTTCTGGCTCAAATCGAGGATCCAGAGACCAAAGCCCACGTCAATCTAACCATCGGCATGGCGATCTATATCCAGGGTGAGTTGATCAGGGCCATGCCATATCTAAAATCGGCCGAAAATACTTTTATCCATGACTGCACCCGCAAGTCGTCTCTACTCGACATCACCCACGCGCTGATGGGTTTGGCGTACCAAAAGCTCGGCCACTGGAGTACATTGTGCGATGTGTGGGATGATTGGGTCGCAGACGCGGTTGAGCGTGGAAATCTTTATCACACTACGGTCTGTCAAACCTGGCCCATGGGTTGTTGCCGGTATCTTGCCAAAGACGATCCGCAAAGGGCGCGCATGCATCTCGAACAGGGCATCCGTCAATGGCCGTGGCACGCATATGACCTGCAGCATATGCAAACCTCGATATCAGAAGCAATGATACATCGGTACGAAGGAGATTTTTTCAAGGCTTACGAAAACAGCATGGCCAACTTGAAGCGTCTGCGTCGCACTCCCTTATGGTTTGTCCAAATGCATCGGTCGGTCAGTATGTCGGAAGCAGCCTTATCCATTTTAGGGTTGGCAGTCCATACAAAAAATCGGATCATGCTCTTACAAAAAGCCATACGGTTATCCGTCCGGCTTGAAAAAGAATCTTTCCCGATCACCCAAGCATATGTTCCCTACATCCGGGCCTGCGTCACATACCTCGATGGCGATAAATACGCCGCCGTGGGTTTTCTTTCTACAGCCATAAAAGCTTTCGAGGTTGGAGGGTACAAGCTTCAGGTTGCCGCCTTGAAACGTCATTTAGGACACATAATCCGGGGCGACAATGGATACACCTTGATCCGACAGACGGATGCCGTCATGAACACCGAAGGAATTCGCAATAAAGATCGTATCATTTCGATGCTTGCGCCGGGATTTGACCAATAATTTGGTACATATGGAACCAGACAAACAAATACAATCTTTGCAGCAAGACGGCAATCTCCAACGCGCGTTGTTTATTATTTTTAACCAGTACGGATCCGAGTTGTACGGTTTCATCATAAACTGCATTGGTGATATTGACGCGGCAGACGAGATTTACTCTGATATGAGTGAAGATGTATGCCGTGGGCTGTTGAATTTTCAATGGCGTAGCAGTCTACGAACCTGGCTTTATGCGCTCACCAGAAACTCCCTGTATCGATACAAGCTCAATCTCATGCACCGTAAAAACCGGTTCGTACCGCTATCAAGAGCCCCGATTTCGGATCTAATATGCCCGAATAATCGAACATCAACCGCCGATTACCAAAAAACCCACAACAAGCTACACGCAAGACAAATCCGAAAAAAGCTGCCCCTAGATGATCAAATGCTCTTGATACTCAAAATCGACCGAAACCTATCCTGGCAGGAAATCGTCCAAATCATGTTGGATAAATCCAGTAGCGAAGTCATCCCCGGAAAATATTTCGAGCAACGCCTACGCAAACGTTTTCAAAGGATAAAACACAAGTTTCGTCAGTTGGCCATACAAGAAGGGTTGATCGAAGATATTGATTGTGAATAATTTTTGTTAATCTTTCCAATTATGTTTCTTTAAATACAGTATTTCATATACATTCTATTGTGCAATTCTTTCCGCTCTGCTACTTTTTTACCGATGCCGCATCGTCATCGTTTAAGCGCATCCATCGATCACCGAATCCCCATTTGACATTCACCATACCTATCAATGATCCAGTATCGTCTGCCCGATAATTTTTACCAAAGGTAATATTGAGCCATAATTCCTGGCCTATTGCTACATCAACTCCAATGTCCATCCTGTAATCGTCGTTCCATTTCTTGTCTTTCTCCCTCATGATTCTGAAAATTCCTTCAGCGGACAGAGCCCATATATCAAACGCATAGATACCGCGTATACCCAAATCTATGATGTGTTCGTTTCGGTCTCCCTCAAGCATATTTACACGATAACGAGTCAACCCCAATATACTCACATTATCATATAGATATGCATTCGTAAACCACGTCGAAAATGCCTCGGCCTCGATTTCTTTTGTCATTGCGTCTTTGAAACCAAACGACAAAGCGGCGGCCCCGTCCAAAGCATATCCCCTACGGCCCAAGATTTGATTGCGTAGGGATGATTCGATGTTTTTCAAGGATTCCAACTCCACTTCGTTCAATGGTCCGTCCATTGATCTGTTTTTGATTTGCGCATCGACTGCGTCGAGCATTTTTTTGACTTCATCTGCGTTCATGCCTTCTTTATTGGCCTCTTTTATAATATCGATTTTCTTTTTACGCACCACATTTCCCCATTTTTCGAGCGTATTGGATAGATCCTTCTCATATCCGATATATTTTCTTTTTTCATATATTGTAGTTCGTACTCCAACAGCCATATATGTCGTTCGTAACTCTTCCTGGGTTTTTTCATCTTTGTATACATCACTGGTCGCACCGATAGAGATGGTAAGGTTTTGCACCATTCTCTCGATTATGCCGGCATCGACATAATCCGTGTACGTCATATTTCTCCTATCTGACAGCCAATACGGTGATAATTCTAGTGATAGATTCTTTGGGATCATACCTTGAGCACCTTTAACAAACGTGTTGCCGACAGTGATTGACAGATCTTTAATCGAGTTTGGTCTTTGTATTTCTGTCGGTGATACATCCATGATGACAAACGCCGGTGAATCCGCCGTGCGTAATTGATTAAATTTCGGTACATCACGATAATAATACATTTCATTTTCATCGGCGATCGCCGATCTTGATGATAATACAATACAGACGACAAATAACATATATCGTATATGTTTATGTACATGCGGCATATCCTTCTCCAATCATTTATAAAAACCTACTACATAGAAATAATTGATGGGTCGGCCTGCCTCGACTTCGCATTTCTCATAGATGTCCTTTTCGTCAGCGCCGCCTGTCAGTTTTGCATTAAGGCTTGTCCAGTTTGTAGCGATCTGCACATCAACCACATCCGCACTCACTATGAGGCACTTTTTATGAAGATCTTTTCCTTTTCCAATACACCTTTTTTTAAGTGCATGCCATTCATCCGCCAACTCAGTCATCCCTAAAAACACCTTTATTTTTCCAGGTTGACCATATCCAATTCTTGCTTCGATATACACCTCGTCGTCATCCCCGACTTGATATTTTTCGTATTTGTTCGGCATGACATCACCCCTCTTTTTTTACTATTTTCTTCCTACTGATTATGGTATTCCATTTATTCAGAACATGCCTCATAATATGAATATTCGATCCTCTATTCATTTACCTACATATCTTTGTCGTTGTTGATCTATTTTTTGCAACATATAATGAATGGAGATTCTTTTTCGAATGATTTTTTCCTATAGACATTCATATGGACGACAATCTTCTAATATCTCGCCATAGATATGTGAATAAGTAATTTTCTTTTTTCTCGAAGGATCCAGGGTTGCCTCTCCGGTGCTCATATCAACATATACCATCTCAAGCGGCTCAATCATTTTAATGTCGATGTATTCGCCTTTCTGGTTCCCCATTTTATTGTAATACAATACAGCTTCGCTAATTGGCATCCATATTTCATCATCATCATATTTATATGGCGTGTGTTTAACATCCTCCAATAAAATACACATATATTGCTCACCCTGCACCCTTACTTTCCCCTGTTCTCCAGATGGTAGGAACGCCACTATTGTAAGTAATTTTTTATAACTATTATCACTTGCATTATATTTGCACATACATATCGATCTCATGTAGAATATTTCCTCTGGTTTTCCCGTATCGGAATTTTCTTCTGATAATGTCATCAGTCGATAATCTGATAATGCACATGCATATACTTTGTTATCAATTTCATAAATAACGCTGTTTTCATTGTAATCCATCGCGCCTGGTAATTCGTCATTCAGTCCTTCCGTTGTTGGAAACACATCATCCGCGCCAATTTTAATGTCAATATAACCGTTTGTCATTATCCTTTCTTCTCCACATGAATTACTCATTTTTATTTCGTTAAATTTTATACGAATTCTTTCTCCTATTGATCCCATTTCTTCAATAATTATTATACCGTCATATGCTGTCCATTTATCTATCACATTTTCTCTATATCGTACCCATATATTATTCTTACTTGGTAACTCTGTATATTTTACCCGATGTTTTCCATTATTTATATTTTTTGGTATATTTATTTGAAGGCTATTGCCTAATACTATATCTGGTTCTAATGATATTTCATATACCATTGTTAACAGATATGTATTATCGCCAAGTATTTTCTTACTTCGATCGTATAGAGCATACGACACTCCCTCTTCAGTCGTTTTTTGCTCACCATCCAGAACATATGTAGCAGTATTCGGTCTATTACCATTACCTTCACTATCTGGAATTTGACATGCCGTTGCCATCATACACAGAAGCATGACCATTATTGAGCTCATACATATTCTTCCACAGTATCTAATTCTTTCTTTATACATATCCTATTTCTCCTATAATTGTATGACAAGACCAAACGATATGGACAATCCTTGGATTGGTTGAAACTTCTCCTCCATATCTTTTAATTGGCCGACTCCTTTGATTCTACTTCTTATTATCATATCATGAAATGATTTATATATTGATGCATGAGCTGTTAGTGCTGCATATTTAGATAATAAAAGTTGTACTCCTCCACCTATCCCAATTATTGGAGCCCAATCATATGTACTATCTCTTTCATTAATTATATTTATCGGCATGGTCTCCGATGTTTTAGATGGCTCATAGTACTCATCCCCTAGATTTAGATCATGATAGGCAATCCCTCCTTCTAAGAATCCATATGGAAGTAGCAATCCGTATGGCTTACGTAAGGTTAATCTACACATAACACTGAATGTGTGCATACTTAGTCCACCAACGAGACTACTATCTGAATATGTACCACCATCGATATCTCCAATGAACAGACGTTGACTGTTTTCAGCATTCATGGTTTCATATCCAAATGTAATTCCAATCATGGCATAATCAGTCATATTTATATCCATGCCAATACGTGTTATCATCGCCGGACGATCCAATAGTCCTTCTCCATAGAATGATATACCGGTCGTAAGGTAATAATCCATTGTCTTTTTTCTTTGTGCAATTAGTGTACTTTTTACCGTTCCTATGGATATTGTTTTTATTTTTAGGTCTTCCTGAGTCGTAGATAGCAGCTCATAAACCATATATCTTATTCCATCAGTCATGCGATCACGATCATCAATTAATGTGATTGTATTTTTACCAAGACTATCGTTGTTACGCTTATCAATGAGTTCTAAAGATAATTTTGTTTCATTACGATAAATAGATATAAATAGATACATACCCTCTTCAGCATTGTATGATGCTATATTATTTAATTTATCTTGTTTATTAAGTTGTACTTTTTTTATTTCTGATACAACTATATCTTTTATAGGTATTATCTTTTTCCTCTCACCTATCATACGCATCCTTATTTCTATTGATCCAATATCTGTATCAACATTTTCAAAACTCCATGTATTGGATACAAATAAAAACTCACCACCATGAATCAATATTCTTATATACTGAGGAGTCTGTTTGGCATATTTGATTACTTGAGGACGTATTATTGTTTCAAACATATAATTGGCATTCATCACACCACTATTATTATGTAAAGCCTTAATAAAATATTTAGCATATATTGAATGACCGTCGCCCCCATTTTCTGATACATGTTCATGTCCCCCTGAGCTAAGCCATGCCTCTGATCGAGCGTTCGACAGTCGATGATAATATTCTAAATCAAAAATATCTGTATTATCATCTTTGCTCTTATGTTCTGAAGTAGATGAACCGGCATGAACTACATTTTTATCTATATTATAATCGGCCGTGACGACAGAGCCAGAGTAGCAGCTATCATCAATAACCAACACATGATTTGCTCTGGCGCTATGTATCATATTTATAATATCAGAACGATATACTCTATTATTACCGTCCTTATCGGCATCTATCGGCATCCAATAACTATCCTTTTTTTCATCATTCCCGCCGTGTCCTGAATAATATATGAGAAGATTTCCATTTTCTGCAGGATAATCTATAATTTTATTCAGCTCATCCATTATTTCTGAATACGTAGCATCTAATAATAATTTTACTTCGAATCCATAATCAGAAACTAATATTTTCTTAATCTTTATTGCATCATTGAGTGGCGTAGATAATTTATCATAATTAATATAGTTATTATTTGCAATAATAATTGCATGATATGATCCAAATTGTATTTCATTATATTTTATTGTGTTTTCAGTTTCACCATAATTTTTTACCGAGTGTGCGCAAGAAAATACGTTCACAAGGATCAACAACAGCAATAATATCTTACGATTCCTATGATATCGTAATCTTCTATTCCATAACCAAATGATATCGTACCAAGACATGATAAATCACCTTTTTATTATCTTACTTACATTCTTACTTACATTCATGAATCATCTTGCAGTTGTATAAAATACCGCCATCCTCGAATGATTTAATCCAGGTTTCATAATTTTAATACACGATATGTCTATTATCAGTTATGACATCATAGTATTTATTTCATTTTTACATTCATTCTTACAACGTTATATTCATTTATTATAATAGCTATTATTTATTTTTCATCATACTGAAGCCTTTTGCTATTTTACCACCCGTAGACATGGCATTAATCACAAGATTGGTGCTTTCACCGCATTGAGTCAATACATCATTAATTCTTAGTAACATGCGCTCCGCTCCTCGTTTCGCCCATTTTTCTGGATATTGAGAAGCATTTATAAAATATTTAACCCATGGTTCTATCGATTCATAAGGAGTAGAAGAGAGGTCAAGAACGGCTACATCTCCCGGTTTATCAACAAATGACAATCTACTGGTATGCGTTACGATAAATGGACCTTTTCCTTCCAAACGTAGCAAGAATAAATATCTTGCCGAACGATCGATATCATAATTGTTAACTACCCAGTCCAAAAGAAGTGCTGGATCACCATTCGCTGCTTCATCTGGTCTTTTTAGGATGGGTATATATGTAATATTACGCTCATCATTCGTGATATTTGAATCAACATCATCAATAGATGTATCTTGAGGTATCTGTAATATAATTTCTAGGATTTTTTGGAACCGCATGTCATTCAACGGAGATTCAGCTAGTAAGATATACGAGTACGCACCATAATTGGGTTTTTCGCGATGACCGCGTTCGAGATAATCACGTGTTACAATTAGAGGATGATCTCCTACTCCTTTTGTCAGCTTATGAATATTATTTGAAGGTACCATAATACAACTTACCAATAAACACGTTGATAGAACTATAAATATTAAAGACTTACGCATGATTATGATTTCTTTCTCTTATTAAAATAACCGTGAATCCGGTAGATGATTGAGAATAATACCGTTACAATGAAATAGAGCATTACGATTGCATTATTATTTGGATAATAATTTATGATCGATTTGTATAAAAATACGAATAATAATGTCACTAAAGCAGAACTCGACAATATCCACGCAAATTTCTTATTTCTTTTTCCTGTATTCTTTAAATATTCTTCGAGAATCGCTAATATTTTTATCATTTATGGCACCTAATTATTTCTTACCTACTTCTCTGAAGGCGTATAATCGAACACATATTCAACAAATTATTTTGAAATAGGCTAGAATTCGCCCTAACGTTGCATAAGAACGCTGCATAAATCTAGGATCAACAACAAACAAGTTAGCACAAAACCTATTTAGGCAGCCAACGCACCCAGATATTTGTTCATTTCATTTCGAACGATTCGGTTGTCACTCATAGTGAGAGTGAGTTTTCCACCGGGTCGTATGATTTTACCCGCCCTGAAAAGAAACTCGCCAGTTGCATAAAATGCCGTCATCCTGGATAGATTCTATCCAGGATCCATTGTTAAAATTATAGATTCCGGC
>JBFFBT010000015.1:0-36746 GCA_041560255.1 Myxococcota bacterium
CTATCGCAATCAGATGGGTACAGAAATACCCCTTAATGTCTCAAATAACCCATGTAGATTGATAGGTCGTTCATTACCCATAGGTAAAAAGTGACTCATTTTATATTGGGAGAATTTTATGGAACGCATTGTATCCCCCGTTTTTTTAACCTGCATTTCACTCAAACCTTATTCTTTCGGTTTGATGAGTTATTTGCTTTTGCTATAATGGGTTGAGCAATTTTAATGTTGTCTCGAGTTGAAGCTTTTACATCGTACATGGCTTCATCTGCCAACCGGAGCAACTCGTCTTTGTCTTTGGTGTCGGTTGGATAGGTGGCCAATCCAAATGATGCCGACAGCCTCAAATTGAGTTGCTCGCTTTTCATGAATTCTTTGGTTTTTAAACAATTACGCAATCGTACGGCCACGTCCAATGCCTGATCTTTGTTGGTTTCGGGTAGGATGATGACAAATTCATCGCCCCCATAACGAGTAGGTATGTCGACTGAACGCAGGCTGGCTTGAACCAGTTCGCCTACTTCTTTGAGGAGTTTCGATCCGCATAGATGGCCGTGTTGGTCATTGACGAGCTTGAAATGATCCAGATCGAAAAAAATAATTGAAAAAGTCAAATCATACCGTTTGGATCGCTCATATTCCATTTCCAACATTTCATGTAAATGTCGGGAATTGTATAGATTGGTTACGTCGTCGGTCACTGTGAGCTCTTGAACTCGTTTGAAATTTCTAGCGTTTTCGATTGCAATAGCCGCATAGTCGGAGATTGATTCGAGAAGATGAAGATCACTTTCTGTAAACGAGTTGGGTTTTGAGTTGACCAACTCAATCACCCCCAGGACGGCTCCTTTCGATACCAAAGGTACGCATACAATACTTCTAGTGGAAAATTTGGTGAGGTTATCTCCGTGTTGACACCATCGAGAGTCCTGCAGTACGTCATTGACAAGTAATGGTTTTACGTTTTCTGCAGTCCATCCTGCCACTCCTTTACCAATCGGCAGGCGAAGATTCTGCAATTTGTCCGATCCTTCGCCTACGGCGATTTCAAAATATAGCTCTTTTTTTTCTTCATCGACCAAAAGCAAGGACCAATTGCTGGGAGTCAGAAGCTTGCTGATGTTCTGCATGATGATATTGAGTACCTCACCTACATCCAAAGTAGACGTGAGAGCTTTGCCTATTTCATTGAAAACACGCAACTCATTCACGGTACGTGTCATTTCTTTGAGAAGGTCTTCTTTCTGCACGATGCGCCCATCATATCAAATTAGAAGTTGTATCTTCATTGTATCTCAACGTGTGGCGAAGTCAAAGGAATGCAGGGGGGGTTTTATCACAATTGTTCCTTGTATCGAAATTGCGAACGTTGCTTCACACGGTGCTTGGCAACATTGGAACAAAGTCCAACTTGTTCGATTTCTAGCCCTAGGTTTCCTCCACGCTTCGCGCGGGAGAAATAAACACAAGGGGTTACATATGGATAGGTGAATGCGTCGGCATGTAAACCCGCTGATGAAAACAACCATTTACGTGGTGATCCAGGGAATTTCGGTTCAGTACGTGGTTTTCGAGCAGGTCCGATATCATGGGCCGGTGATACACAAAGCAGAGCCTCAAAATATGGCATGCTTATTATGAGGCGGGCACCCTTTCCATGACAAAGGTTGCCATACTTTGCAAACAGTCGACCGCCGTGCTCGGCCGGTAGGATTCGAGTGAGAGCAGGGCTTTTTGTACGAAAAGCTCGGCCTGTTCTCGAGCTCGAGTGATCGCCGATGTCGCTAAAACCCTTTCGGCCAATTGACGGCAGTCATTAGGGGAAAATGATCGGGCAACGACTTCTTCTAAAAAATCCATCAATCCATGATCTTCTTCGCAGGCCAACAATAAAGGGATGGTCATTTTCCCCTGCAAAAGATCATTGGCGAGATCTTTGCCGCTTTGCTCGGGTCCAGCGGTGTAATCCAGGATATCGTCGGTGATTTGGAATGCCATTCCAAACGCTTGTCCATACTCGCGTGCATGCTCGAGGGCTTGGGTTTCGCGGGTCGCAAGACTTGCCCCCGCATGGCAACACCAAGCGAAAAGCCCAGCGGTCTTGCCGGAAATGACCTTTTCGTATCCCGGTACGGTTAATGTAAATCTGCCGGAACGGATGAGTTGCAGCATTTCTCCTTCGGCCATTTCGGAGATGGTTTTGCTCAATTCGCGCAGCAAGTCCAAATTTCCCTGATTCACAACCAACGTAAAGGCTTTGGCCATGAGATAGTCTCCGACCAATACACTGGCCGAGTTTCCGTATACCTGAGGGGCGGCGGCAACTCCTCTGCGGATATGTCCCCGATCCACCACGTCGTCATGCAAGAGGGTGGAGCTATGAATGAGCTCCGAGGCGACAGCCAGATCGATTCCTATTTCCGGATCGGCATTGTTGGCGCTCGTCATCAACAGCAATAAGATTGGTCGAATACGTTTGCCGCCCGAACCCAACAAATGAAGTGATATCTCAGGGATGAGCTCTACTGCTGAGTAGACCACTTGCTGGATGGCTTGTTCAACCTCCTGCATGGAAGGTTGAAGCAACGCGTTGGCCCTGCCTATTGCATTCGTCTTTATATTTACCGGTTTTTGAAGAGCTTTTCTCATTCCACCTCAATCCGAACAACCCTGTTTTCCGTTTTTAGCACTCTGGTTATTTTGTGTCAACCAACGGTCTCAAGGCAAAATCATGTTGATATTTCAATCCCATTTGGCTGGTTGTCCCGTACTCTCTAGTACTGAACGCCACAGTTCGCCTTCCGGGACGAGGAGCTTGCGTGCAGTTACGGTTTCCCGGATGGGTACATGCGTGAAGATGTTTTGCCATAATCCAACGATCATGCCGGTTCTGCCACTCATGCCGGCGTGCACGGCGTTTTGAGCCAGAGTGGCACAGAACAACGAATCGTTGGGATTTGCAGGGGCGGATCGAATAATGTAGCTCGGATCAATATATTTGAGGCTGTGCTCAAAGTTCTGGGTCTTCAATTCGTTCGATATTTTTTGTTTCAGAAAAAGGCCGATGTCTTCAAGTTCGATGTTGCCGGATGGATCATGCTTGGTTTGATCGGATACGACATACTCTTGACCGGCTCCTTCCGCCACTACAATGACCGCATGTCTTCGCGTGGACAGACGTTCTTTCAACCATGCAATGATTCCTCGATTTCCATCCAATAAAAACGGCACTTCGGGCACCAAAACACAATTTACATCCGGTTCCGCCAATGCAGCTGTTGCTGCAATGTAACCCGAGTGACGTCCCATCAATTGAACCAGACCGATGCCGTTGTATGCTCCCGCGGCCTCTACATGTGCGGCTCTGATGGCGTCGATGGCAATGGAAAACGCTGTCTCAAATCCAAACGTTTTTTCCACCAGCAGGATGTCATTATCGATGGTCTTCGGTATGCCGATGATGGAGGTCTTTTGATTTCTTTTGGATATTTCATCATACATGGCAAGAGCGCCCTTTTGGGTGCCATCGCCGCCGATGACAAACAAGATTCCAATGCCTAGCCGATCCAAGGTGTCGATCATTTCCTCTATGTTTTGAGGACCTCGCGATGAGCCGAGAATGGTTCCACCGTCATGATGGATATCTTTCACGACGTCAGGGGTTAGATCCAAGACATCGTGACCTTCATCCGGGATCAAACCGGCAAATCCGTATCGAAAGCCGTAAATTCTACGAACACCGTAATGATAGTGCAGCTCCATAACCAATGCTCGTATGACGTTATTGATTCCAGGACATAATCCCCCGCAAGTAACCACGCCGACTCTCAGTTTGCTGGGATCGAAATATAACATCTCTCTGGGTCCGGCCTTTTCAAATGCAAAAGGAAGATAGTTTTCCGGATCTCGTTTACAATCCAAACAACTTTGTAGTGAAACATCGTACAACACCTTGGCATCGTCGCTCACATAGTTGCACACGGAGTCCCCGATTTGACTCGAAAGTTTCAGAGGAGACCGAATTTTTGCGGGTCCTAGTCGAGGGATACTTAGATCCACTGGAATGCTCCTTGGTTTTGGTCTCGAAAAATCCTGCTTTTCAAGGACTCGGAAGGTGCAAGCTTATTGTAATACGGAAAATTCGGCACGGCGGTTTTTGCTCCAAGCGTCTTCGGTTTGACCGGATTGAAGTGGACGCTCTTCTCCGAAAGAGATGATTTCCATTCGATTGGGATTGACTCCAAGCTTTATAAGGTATTGTTTTACCGCCATGGCTCTGCGCTCTCCCAACGCCAAATTGTATTCCGTGCTCCCGCGATCGTCGCAATGGCCTTCGATTTGGATACGTATCAGAGGAAATTGCCGCAGGATTTCTGCATTTTTATTAAGGGTTTGGCGGGCTTCGTCTGTAATCATGGATTCATTGAATCCAAAGAAAATCGTATCCAGCATAGGCGGTGCTTGGTTTTCAGGATTCATGTCGATTTCATTGATGTTTTCGTCTGTCGGGGCGGTTTCGTCTTCTTGAGCCTGGGGTGCTTGATCCTTTTTCTGATCACACTCTCTTCGGGCCTGATCAGCCAGGTTTTTGGCCGCCAGCATGGCGGTCTTGGCTTCGTCATAGCGTTGCTCTTGAATAAGCGCTTTTGCCCGATCCATCATGGTGTGCGCGGCTCGGTAGGTCTCGGGCGCGCAGTCCTTGGTATCTTCTATGCTGGCGATTGCATTCTCGGCCGCATCGATTTCTGGTTGTGGGATGTTCTTCGGACATCCGCTCGATACCAGACCCAATACAAAAAATGCCATCAAAACAGTCAAATTACGCATATCGACCTCTCCTCGCGGGTTCCGATCAAAGTAATTCTGATAGGATTCGTGGAACGTTTCTGAGCATGATGAATCAACGTTTCGAGAGTATGATTCTTGGTCTCGTTTCTTTGTCTAAACTTTGCTTGTTCAAAATGTAATACCTATAGCTGAATGAGCATCATAAAAATTTTCTTGGACTCCACGGAAAAACATACCTTTGGGACCGAGGTCAATCTCGCTCCACCCAGGGTCCCCAATCAGGAGTGGTGTATTCACCTTTTTGTCTTGATAAGATGCGCTGGTTGGTTCCGTCTGCATTCATCATGTACAATTTCGATTCTCCGGAACGTGTCGAGCTGAAAACCACCTGATTGCCGTCAGGGGAAAAGCTTGGGTGTTCGTTATTGCCTTGATCTTGTGTTAGCCTGACAATTTCTGCGGTATCCGGTCTGATCTTAAAAATATCAAATACCAAGCGTTCATCTCTGGCATTGAATAGGATAAAATCTCCTCGTGGAGACCAATCCGGAGTTTGATTGTAATTTCCTTTGAAGGTCAATCTTTTTTGTTCTGTGCCGGATGCGTTCATGACGTAAATCTGAGGTGTGCCGGAGCGTTCACTGACAAAAGAAATTCTCATTGAATCCGGAGACCAAGTCGCGGAGCTGTCAATTGCCCAATCTCTTGTCAATCTGGTGGGTTTTGCTCCATTTGTTTCCATGACATATATTTCTGCGTTATCGTCCCGGCTCAAAGTAAGCGCAACTTGTTTGCCGTTGGGTGAAGTCGCGGCTCCGACATTCAGTCCGGGTCTTTTGCTCACCAATACGTTTTTCTTGGTTTTGAGGTTGTATGAAAAGAGGTGCGGCCCACCATTGATGTAAGAAGAATAATAAAAACTCCCTCCGTCCGCGCTCCAGGCAGGCAACAGGTTGATGGAACTGTTCCGAACCGGACAAAACTCATTGTGGCCGTCGAAATCCATCACGCATATCTTCTTTTCTCGGTTGGTTTTGGACTTCGAGCTCGATTCCTTGGCGAAAACGATTTTGGTAAAAAAGACGCTTGCAGTTGCGGTAAAGTGACGAACCACGGCGTCGGCAAATGTGTGCACCATGAGGCGGTACGATTTTTGATCGGATTCATACTTTTTGTGAAGTAGCTCCTTACCTGACGGCACATCGAACAGGTGACAGTCCAATGTAACCCGGGTGCCGGACTTGAAAACACCTACTTTAATCAAACCTTCAGCTCCCACACTGAACCAGTTCGAAAAACGTATGGTGGCGACAGACAACCCTTCTTGCTTAGGGTCCGCGATGTATGAACGCGGATCCAACAACTTGAAGACTCCGGCCACTGCCAGATCAAACCGGAGGGTCTCTACGCCTTCTTTGGCCAGTTGAGCCGTGTCCGGATCGACAATTTTAAATTCTGGGATTGCCAAGGGATAGGGCTGGAAATTCGGATCAGTGATCTTGATGTAATCACGCGAGAATCCAGCTGAAGGTAAGAGGATCAACAAAACGATACAAAATAATTTCCACTTGATACCAAGCATCACGACTCCCAATATAAAAGGTCAATCGATACAATACAGTTGTAAACCGACCATGTACTCTCCCACGTAGGGTTACATACTTCTTGCGTCGAAGTCCAGGCCGATGCCTTCGGCGGCATATTTGGATCGCAATTCATCTGGTGGCGGGGGAAAGGGTGCGGCTCTTTGTATGGCGCCCTCAATGGCTGAATCGAATACCGGGTTGCCGGATCGCTTCTCGAACATCAGCTTTTTAAGTCCTCCACCCGCGTTGATGGTGATTACGACAGTGGCCTGAAGATACATTCTTTCTTGTTGGGATAAGATTTCCGGTAATTTGTATTGATTCTTTACAGCTGTATAGATTTTTGTCATGTATTCGTTGCCCAATTGGGCTATCAAGGCTGTGCCGTCGAGTGCTCCATCTGGAGATCCTTCCAGTGGATCGGAGCTTTTGCCCGCGCCTTCATTTCCCAGCATGGAGAGCGCCTGCTGCATCTCGTTGGTATAATCTTTTGGTTGGGTGGTTGCAACCGGTCTCGATGATGAAGCCGGTTTTTCTTTGGCGGCCGGATCAGGTCTGGCGGTCTTGGGTATGGCTGGGCTGGATACAGCTTTCGGCGGCTTACGCGGCAACCACTCCTTGGGTCTGGGTTGACCTTTTCGTAATATTGCCATAATCTTGCCATCGTCGCGCAAGTTGGCATTGGAGTCTTTCAAGGCGCCTCCCAAGATCAGGATACCCAGAAGAAAAGCGTGAACGCCTGCCGAACCCAGTATAAACAGCCACACTTGGGGTTGGGGTTTGAGGTAAGAATACTGCTCGTACAATTCCATATAGCCTACCTAAATCTATTCTTTTTCCGGAGCAGGCGGCTCAGTCAACATCCCCACTTGCTCGATTCCGGCTCTACGCAGGGCCGCCATGACGTCCACCACAAATCCATAATCAAGCGTATGATCTGCCTGGAGATCAATCTTTTTTTCTTTTTGTAGCTTTTCGTTGTGAAGAAGCTTGGTTTCCAGCTCTTCTCTAGATATTTCGGTTTGTCCGATATAGATTTTTCTGTTTTTGTCGATGCTCAGAATGACGAGTTGATCGTCTGCTTGCTTGAGTACTTGCGCGTGGGTTTTGGGTAGGTCAACCTCGACACCCTGTTGCATGAGCGGAGCTGTTATCATGAAAATAATGAGTAGCACCAACATGACGTCGACCAACGGTGTGACGTTGATCTCACTCATGGTGGGATCGGATGAGTTGTGGCCGCCTGTCATTCCCATGGGTATACCCTTGTTACGACTGATTATTTCAAAAAGTGTCTTTTTACGATGTTGAGAAAATCACTCGAAAAATTGTCCATTTCGTTGTAAAGCACTTTGACTCTGCGGACGAAATAGTTGTAGGCCATGACTGCCGGGATGGCAGCGAATAAGCCCACGGCGGTTGCGATGAGAGCGTGGGAGATGCCCGGGCCTACGGCTTCCAGGGTGGCCGTACCGGGTCGTATTTCGATAAAAGCTTTCATGATGCCGATCACGGTGCCGAACAAACCGATGAATGGTGCAGCGGATCCGGTGGTGGCCAGAAAGGGGACCAAGCTTTCCATAGATGTAACCTCGGACAGGCTGGCTCTGCGAAGAGAACGCTCGACATTCTCTATGCCTCCCATCGCATCATACATCGCTCCCGTACTGGTGCCTTCGGCCTGGGTTTTCTTGAGTTTGCTAAGCTCAATGTAGCCTGCCCGAAAAACCTGACTTATGGGACTGTTTTGCAGGTTTTCCGATACTTGATAGATGGCGTCCAGGCGCTTTGAGTTCCAGAATGCTTCCAGAAATTCGACGGATTGTTCCTGTGCGCGGCGTAAATTGCGCCATTTATAGTATATGATGCCCCAACATGCTGCCGACATGGCCAAAAGGAGAAACAGCACCAGCACCACAACAGGTTCTAAAAGGGGGTTGATCCATTTGACCAATTTAATCATCAGACTTTCACCAACTATCTGACCGGCCAGTACGATGGGAAGATTTTCGAGCATGTCGGCCTCCGTTTGCAAACATCGCAACGCATAGTTATCACATAATCCGATTGCCTTGGCAAGATCCACGGGTGTCGAACGGGATGGTGATCAGTAGGATTCCCTGTCATGTCATGGTATTGGGATTATTACGATTTCGAGTTATTCTCCGGATTGTCGAGCAAGGAATTGGGTTTTTCAGGATGGTTTTTTTGACTTTCCATGAGCATCTTGGCGGCGAGTTTCCAGAAATTTTTGTGAAAACTCTGAGAAAGTTTGTCTTTGATCAGCCATTCGGTTACGAAATTTTTGGCGGTAAACCCTTTTTTGTTTGTGCGCACATTCATCCAAGGGCTCCACAACTCTCGTTTTTCAGGATGAAACTGAACGCCCAGCACATTCGCATACAGCTTGTGCCGCAAACCTTCGATGATTTTTTCGTCCGTAGAGGTAGCAAACACCTTGAGTTGGTCACCCAATCTTTCCACCGCCTGGTGATGGAGGCTGATGACTTTGGGGGTGTGGTGGTTTTCGAGCCATAAGGCTTCGGGGGTGGGTTGCTTGATCAATCGAATGGCGTGTATGGTCATTTTTCCTATCTCAGGGGAAGGAAAAAGCGCTGCTTCGTGGCTTCGGTGGATGGCGTCCGGGTTTTGTCGCATTCCGTTTTCATGGTTGGTTATGCCATATATCTCGGAAGGAATGTCTTGTATCAAGCTTCCACCCATGGCGACATTGATGGATTGCATGCCCATGCAGATCCCGACAACCGTGTATGCAGGACGTTCGGATAAGAAAGCTTTCGCTTCGGTTTCTTTCAGCCCTCCGAGCAGATGGGCCAGAAATGAGATCTCGAATATGTGCCGGGGAGTATTGCGTATTACCGTCGTAAGGGAAGTCTTTTTTCCGTAGAGAAAGGGTGGGATATCCGGGCCCCCGGTAAACAAGATTCCAGATGATCCTTCGAACAGTTGTTTGTAGATCGGGCTGCAAGGGTTGGTTTGAAAGATTTGTTTTTCATTGATATTGCACGATATTTTCTTGAGCTCGATCCATTCAGGGTGATGTTTTTTTAGATATTTGTATGAGTCTTTATAATCTTCCCATTCGTTTTCATGAATCAACCCCACCACGCGAAGACCGGATAGTTGGAACATGCCTTGTTTTTTGAGAAATACAATATTTTTGATTTCCTTGGGTTTGGGATGGGTCATCAACAGAGTGATTTTGGGTTCTGGACTTACCTCGGCTTTGCTGCTACAGGCTTCAAAAGCGATGATCGTAAGAAGGATTGAAAAAAAAATATATAAGGTTTTCATGGGATTACCAAAATATTTACAACGGGTTTTTCTTGCTCTCGATCTTTGTGGCATAAAGATGGATTAAAATTCTTCTTCCAGGGCTTCTGAAACCAAAGTTTGATCCGCTTCGTGGGCCAGGGTGATGCGTAATTGCGGTTGTGCCTGCATGGCTTTGTGGGCCGCCCAAACGGCGGAAGGATTTCGGGCCCAGGCGCGCCGTGCGATTCCGTTGTTCACATCCCAAGACAGCATTTGACGTATTCTCTGGTCCGTCATCTCGGTGCCATCCAGCACCATTCCGAATCCTCCATTGATAGCCTCTCCCCAACCTACTCCCCCGCCGTTGTGCAGGCTGATCCAGCTGGCTCCCCGAAATGCATCCCCCACCATGTTGTGTACCGCCATGTCGGCACATAGGTTGCTGCCGTCATAGATGTTGGCGGTCTCACGGTAGGGTGAGTCGGTACCGGAGGTGTCGTGGTGATCGCGGCCGAGTACGATCGGCGCTTTGATTTTTCCTTCTCGAATCGCCTGATTGAAGGCCAACGCGATGTGTATCCGGCCGGCTTCATCGGCATATAAAATTCGGGCCTGGGATCCGACGACCATGCGGTGTGAGGCGGCTTGTTGTATCCAGAGTAGATTATCCATCATTTGTTCTCGGATTTCGTCCGGGGCCGTTTCGGCCATGTGTTGGATGACGTGATAGGCTATCGAATCGGTATTTTCGAGATCTTGTGGATCCCGGCTCGTGCATACCCACCGAAAAGGGCCGAAACCATAATCGAAACAAAGGGGTCCCATGATGTCTTCCACATAGGATGGGTACTTGAATGTGCCGTCTGATTTGGTGACCGAAGCTTTGGCTCTGGATGCTTCCAACAAGAACGCGTTACCGTAATCCCAAAAAGCCATGCCGCCTTCAGTCATTTTATCGATTGCATTAACGTGACGCCGCAGTGATTCCTGTACTTTTTCTTTGAAGGCGTTTGGGTCGGCGCGCATCATTGCACGAGAGGCATCCATATCGAGACCGACCGGATAATATCCACCCGAAAAAGGAATATGCAGTGATGTTTGGTCGGATCCAAGATCGATGGGTACGCTTTCTCGGGCGAATTTTTCCCAAAGATCTACCACATTGCCATGGTAGGCGATCGACAATCCTTGTTCGGATTTTCGTGCCGCATCGATGTGAAACAACAATTTGTCCAGATCACTCTCCACCTGCATAACCCAGCCCTGCTCGTGGCGTTTTTTTATTGCCAATCCATCGACTTCCGCGATCACTCCCACACATCCCGCGATGACCGCCGCTTTCGCTTGGGCTCCGCTCATGCCACCCAAACCTGAGCTCACAAACACTCTGCCTTTCAGCCCCTCCTCTGCGCTGGTCTTCAGGTAGATGCGCCCGGCGTTGAGCAGGGTTATGGTCGTTCCGTGAACGATACCCTGTGGTCCGATATACATGAATGATCCCGCGGTCATTTGACCGTAAGATGTAACTCCCAATGCAGCGAGACGGTCGTAATCATTTTGCGAAGAGTAATTGGGTATCATCATGCCGTTGGTCACCACAACCCGGGGAGCCAAAGGGTGCGAAGGAAACAAGCCCAAAGGATGTCCCGAGTACAATACCAACGTTTGCTCTTCCGTCATTTTCGACAAATACTGCATAGTAAGCAGATATTGGGCCCAGTTTTGGAAAACCGTGCCATTACCCCCATAGGTAATCAGCTCGTGGGGATGTTGGGCGACGTTGGGATCCAGATTGTTTTGAATCATGTGCATGATGGCTGCACACGCCTTGCATTGGGCGGGGTATTCATCGATAGGGCGGGCATACATTGGGTAGGTCGGTCTAAATCGGCGCATATATATGCGGCCGTCTACTTTCAGCTCTTTGGCAAACTCTTTGGCGAGCATTGGATGGAAAGCAGATGGGAAGTAACGCAGAGCATTTTGGATTGCAAGCACTCGTTCGTTTTCGGTAAGGGGGGTGTTTCTCGCCGGTGCATGACTGATGCCGCCCTCATCGGTAGGCATGGCCGGCAGCTCGCTCGGGATTCCCTGCCGAATCATCTCTTGGAAAGTTGCCATGGTATGAGCTCCTTTGATCTACAAATACATTGAGGAAAGAAAACGCACACAGGCATATCTTGTCAAGCTAAACTATGGTGGAAGATGTAAAGTTTAACTCTTGACCAGATAGAGCATGATGATGACGGTAATTCCGTATGCCAATCCGTTGATGATCAAGGGCCAATCGCTCAATAGGGTTTTTTCCGGTTCGCCGCCGGCCTGTTGATTGTGAATCAGGAACAAATAGCGGAATAACCCGTAAAGCACAAACGGGACGGTGTAGAGAAGATCCGGACCTCCAACCCTGGCGATGCTTTCCGGCGCCATGGTATACATGGCGTAGCTGATTACAATGGCCGAGGTGACAATCCCGATCATTTGATCCAACAACGCCGGGTGGTACTGAACCAATGTGGCGCGGTGTTGGACGGCTTCGTCTCCGAGCAAGACGTATTCATGCCGACGTTTGGCGAGGGCCAGAAAAAGAGCGAGCAGCATGGTGCACAACAGGAGCCATACCGAAGCCGGGACGTTGATGGCAAAAGCCCCTGCCGAAACCCTGAGGACGAAACCGGCCGCCACAGAAAACAAATCGAGTAAAACAATTTTTTTCAGAATGATTGAGTAGCCGATTTGCAGGGCGCCATAGGTGGCGGCGGTCCAAAAAAAGGAACCGTCGATCCACGCGGCGCAGAGGAAACCGATTGCCGCCAGAATGACACCGAATATCGCTGCCGTCACAATCCCCAGCTCGCCCGAGGCGATGGGGCGCATTTTCTTCACCGGGTGATTTCTATCGCGTTCTTTGTCGCATATATCATTATATAAATACGTGGCCGAAGATATGAGACAGAAACTTACAACGGCTACAATGATCCTGATGAGGCACCAAGAATCCGTCATTTTTTCTGCGAAGATGATAGGCGCGAAAAGGAAGGCGTTTTTTATCCATTGACGGGGCCTGACTTCATACAGAAGCAGATATGCGATGCGAAACATTCCGTTACGAGGCGTGATTGGCTTTACTGTATCCATCTGGATAGCCAAATACCATAAGGTATCGAATGCTGCAACAAAACAGTTTATTCAGAAAAACAGAATGTAGGCTTACAAACCCTGGACACTGGGCTTCGGCTTGGTTATGAATAGAGGAACATGATGAACAGGGGGGAGGCTTGAACAGAAAATCGGCGATACAAGAGACCTGCCGTCGAGAGGGTTGCAATGCGCATTCAGCTGATCCGATACCACGATATTGCCAACGTCAACACGCGACTGGCGCATAGCTTGAACAAACGGCAAGGGGTATTGCCGCCTTTGGGAGTGGCCTATATCGCTGCTTCTCTTGAAAGGGCCGGTTACGAAGTTGACCTGGTCGATGCAATCGCGCTTGAGCTTACCCGTGAGCAGGTGAAACAGAGAATACGTGACTTTGGGCCCGAATTGGTTGGCATTACCGCCATGACACCGGTGTTTCGGGGGGCATTGGAAGCTGCATCCATTGCCAAGCAACAGGGTTGTTTAACCGTGGTAGGCGGTACGCATCTGTCCTTGTTTCCCCATGAAACCTTGTCTTTCGATTGTATCGACTATGGAATTTTGGGTGAAGGCGAGCAAACCATCGTGGAGTTGGCCAAGGCGATCGAAAGAAAGCAATCACCCGAGCTCATCCCGGGTTTGGCTTGTAAGACGCATCAGGGCATCAGGGTCAATGCTCCGAGGATTGTTGAAGACCTCGACAGCCTGCCCTTTCCTTCATACCATCTGCTGCCGATGCATAAGTACTCATCGATTATTGGTATGCATCCGGTCTCTACGATTATGGGTTCGCGGGGATGCCCGTATAAATGCGGGTTTTGTTATAAAACCCCCTCGGATCGCAAGCATCGCAAGCGGGATCCCAAGTCTATCGTAGATGAGATGGAGATGGTGGTGCGTAAGTACCATGTAAAAGAAATCATGTTTTATGACGACCTGATGTTGCCGGATCATGTCGTTGCGCTATGCCAGGAGATTTTGCGAAGAGGTTTGCGGGTCAGGTGGCAATCGCCCCAACGAGTCAATCTGGTCAGGCCCGATTTGTTGGCATTGATGGCCAAGGCCGGCTGTCATATGCTGCGCTTCGGTGTAGAGCAAGGCGATTTGAAAATGATGCAGTTGATCGAGAAAAACATCACCATCGATGCCGTAAAGCGTGCCTTTCGTTGGACTCATGACGCTGGAATCGACACATTTGCCTATTTTGTGATCGGCTATATTCACGAAGACGCGCGTACAATGAAGGCTACCGTCGACTTGGCCAAGGAACTCAATCCACGCTATGTCATGTTCACCAAGGCGGTTCCGTTGCCCAATACCAGATTGATGGATATGGCGGTCGAGGCAGGTTTGATCGATAAAGATTATTGGCGTCGATTTTCCCTGGGTGAGGATATCGAACCGATCGTGTCTTTGACGTGTGACGCCGACGAATGGGTCAAGCGGGCCTATCGGCAATTTTATCTAAGACCCACAAGAATTGTAAAACAAATCGGTATGTTGAGAAGCATGACCGATTTGCGCAAAAATTTGAGTGGATTGATAGGATTGATTCGGTTTCGTATGACCGATGATGAATGAGATCGATGGCGCGATAGGGTCATTGCAGGGGTTGGGGCTTTCTCTTTTCGTAGACTACGACATGAATTTGGCTCGGGCATTTGCATACCGTATATTCGGAAAGAGGGATCCGGTGTGACATGCGCGCTTCGAACAAATGAAATATTTCCGCGTCTTTGAAAATGGCCGGATAGATTGCAAGCCAATCCACGTCATCGACCAGCTCCATGAAGCTTTTCTTATGAAAAGTAATTTCCGAGTTGTTCAGTCCAAAAAAGTCAAATGTCCGCCGGTTTCCGAAATATCGAATCGCTCCGGTGTTGTTGACTCCCACCTTCGCATCCTGGGGTGTGTTGCGGCTGATCCAAATGCCGGTCTTCACGTCCATCAAGTGAATGGCTCTCGAATCGGTTGCAAGCCGGGTTCTTCTTTCTGAAAAGGATTTTGCCAAAGCCGGGATGGAAATGAGGAACATCAACAAACCCAGGCCTGACAAAATCGATAAAAATACCCGGTGATGGAACCAGGGTTGAGGTTTTGTGGTCGATTTCCAATTTTGTTTTTGGAGCACCTGATGAGCTAATATCCCGATGCCCATGCCGAAAGGAATGGTAAGCATGAGAATGGCGGGTTCAGGCCAACGTGTCCAGTAATAACCTGTCAGGTTCATTTGCCGGGTGGCCACCACTCCGAGTAGGTACGCAATGGGCGCAGCCACCAGAAAAATCAAAAAAGTCAATGCATTGTTGGTTTTCTTGAATATGAGAAACAGTCCAAAAACCGCCAGGCCCAATATAAAGACCACCAAGGAGGAAAATCCATGTTGTGAAAGCAGCAACCAACAAAGCACAAATTCTTTTGCGCTGAGCTGAGGGCTTTGGGCTTTCATGTAAAAAGTGTTGGGCAGCCAATGACCATTGGTAAAAAGACAAAAAATCATCCACATGAAAAAGGGACAGCAGAGTATGAAAAGGGAAGTGATTTTTTTCCAGTACGCATCTGAACGATTCATAAACCAAAATGTAACGGCGCATAACGGAAGTAATACGAGCGCCTCCGGCCTGGCGGTGGGAGTGAGGCCAAAAAGGCATAAAGATACTATCCATTTTTGTCTGATAAGGGCGTAGCATGCTCCGGCCCAAAGAAGGATGAGCAGGGTGTTTTCCATGCCCGAATATGTTGCATACAAAAACCTCGGTTCGACCGCAAAGATAACCCCCGCAACCATGGCGGAGATCTTCGATTGAGTCATGAGGTATGTAAGCTTGTAACAGATAAGCAACACCAGCATACCCAGCAGCATGCCGATCATTTTTACTGCAAAAACTACGGTTCCGGCACCGAATCCTTCGAGCCAATGTGCCGGGGAGCTGACGATGGACCATAATGGGCTGGTTGATCCGGCTTCCTGCGCTCCCTCATTGTACTCGAATCCATTGCCGCTGGAGAAAGATCGCGCATATATCCGATGAACCCAGGCATCGTCCAAGGGAAAGTCATATTTGCTGTAGCTCGAGGCGCTCAAAAAGGAAAACGTAGATACCATATAAAAAAGCATGGGTATTGCAATCGGGATCACCTGAAGGTATCTTTTCGAGATCATAGCGGTTTTCCTCTTTTCCGCTTTGTGCCGCGGCTTTCAAACATTTCTGCATACCACAATCATTATCTGGGAACAAGCGCCGGTCTTGGGCTTTGTAGTATGTTTTTCTATTTCTTGGTTTTGAGGTGTCCAATAGTATGAAGGGTTGTGCCTCTACAACGCGAGGTGTGGGAGGTACGGGCAAATCTTGACGGAAGGTGGTAAAACGTGTCATGGAATTGCCTAATCGTTGACAACGGTGCTACACGGAAAGATCATGGCTGGATTTCAACGTCCGCCGGACGTTTCCATCGAAGATTTATACGATTGTTACGCTCATCTGGTGTACCGGCGTTGCCTCAAATTGTTAGGCAACGAGCAGGACGCCGAGGATGCGCTTCAAGAGGTATATGTTCGAGCTATGCAGGCCATTGACAAATTTCGAGGAGAATGTTCACCAATGACCTGGTTGTACCGTATTTCAACCAATCATTGTTTGAACTTGATTCGGTCGTCGAATCGGTGTTTTCGGGCGATGGCCGAAAAAAAGAAGCAATCCCCACCCTTTGGACCTGCTACTTTTGAGAAGTGGGAGGATATCCAGGCGATCCACAGGTTGCTGGGTTCTGTGGACAAGAAAACCCGACAGATCATCGTGTACCGTTATCTCGATGGGATGAACCAGGATGAAGTAGCCCGGCATGTTCGGTTGAGTGTGCCGACGGTGAGGAAAAAACTCAATAAGTTCATTGAAAAAGTCAGGCAGGGAAACTAGAAATTCGATACGGTGAAAGCAAAAATGGAAACATGCAATTCTCATCCCAGCAGGCATCGGATCATACGGTATCATGCCGGTGATTTGGATGAAGATCAAAGGGTTGAAATCGAACGACATTTGTCCGAGTGCAGCATGTGCACAGAGTATTTCAATGAGTTGGAAAAAAACAAAGAAACCTTTCACGCTGCGCACTCTCGAGATGAATTCATTCGTTTGATTAAAACCATATGTCATGAACACCAACATAAAAAAAAGATACCGAAATGGAACTTCAAGCGATATAGCTTGGTTTTTGGGATGTCAGCAGCCATGGTCGTTTTCATGGTGTTGATCGGCCTCGGAACCCGAAACCGCCGGGATGAATTTCACGAAAGACTAAAAGGCCTCGAACTGGCTCTCGGATACTATATCATGGGCGCTGCGGGTCCTGAGATCGGGTTGCATGATCGTGTGCTCAAGCCGGATGATAGGATTCAATTTCACGTCTCCGCGCCTGCAGGCGGATATGTCCATATATTTGGGGTTGACGAAAAAGGTTTCTTGTCGATTTACTTTCCACTTCCACACCAAAAACCGGAAAGCTTTCCCGGAGGTGCAAACCGGCCGGTACCCGGAAGTGTTATTCTAGATGAGACGCTTGGCCGCGAGAGGGTGTTTCTATTGATCTGTGAAAAACCCATGGAAAGAGATCAGCTCGTACAAAGGATCAACGGTTTGTCGAATAACCTGAAATCGCTGCTCGATGAGACAGAATTGCCTTTAGCATGCAGGCAAACGAGTATCTTACTTGCCAAATCGGCAGGAGGCCGTAGATGAGTCGGATTGTTTTTATGATGCTTCTTTTGAAACCTCTTTTGGTTTCAGGTCAGATTTCCTCGATTTGGAAAGATTCCACCGTGGTGCCTTTCGGCCTTTTTGTGGCCAACAACCGGGGAGGAGAAAATGTAGATCGGTTGCATTATGCGCACCGGGATGCCGAGAAAATGAAAGAGGTGCTTGTTGATCTTGGCGATCTCATGCCCGAGCGTACCCAAGTGGTAATAGGTGGTGATTCCGATGAGGTACTCGAGGCAATGCGTGCGATGGAAAATCAACTCAAGGAGGCACAAAAGAAGGGAATATCGACCATGTTGATCTTTTATTACTCGGGTCATGCAAAAGACGGTCGACTTTTGCTCGGGGATAGCCGGTTGCCGTTATCCAGAGTAAAAAAATGGTTTAGAAATCTGTCTGCGGATATTCGCATCGCATTTATTGATACTTGCCAAGCGGGTGAAATGACACGGATGAAAGGTGGTCGACTTGCGCCCTCCATGGTGGAGATGGAACAAACCAAAGGTGAAATCATCGTAACATCGAGCTCGGCCAGCGAGGCGTCTCAAGAATCCGACGAGATTGGAGGTTCGTTTTTTACGCATTTTTTGACTTCGGGCCTCAGGGGTGCCGCGGACCTTTCTGCCGACGGAAAGATCTCCATCAGAGAGGTGTATGAGTATACCTACCACCAAACAGTTAACCGGACTGCGCATTCTCGGGGAGGTACCCAGCATCCTACCTATGGATATCAGCTTACCGGGCATGGGGATATCGTTTTGACCCGCACGCGCAGCTTGTCTTGCGGAATTGATTTTATGCCTGATCTCAAGGGTGATTACATTATCTATGATTTGAAAAAGCTCGCGATTGTAGCTGAAGTGAACAAGAGTGAAAATCGATCCATATCCATTGCGGTGATGCCGGGTGTTTTTGTGGTGAAAAAGCGTCGCGCCGAGGATCTGTTGATGGGGGAGTTTGTCTTGGAGGACGGTCAGCGCTTGGTAGTAAGCGATGAGCAGCTGGTGCAGGTGTCCTATGATGATGATGTCACCAAAGGGTTGGTCAGTGTAAAAAGAAAAACCAGATACTTAACCTATTCTCTCAGGTTGGGTGGACAGTCGTTTTTTGACCGACCCTCCCGGGAGGATCTTTTTTATTCGACTTTTCAAATTGGAGCTCAAATTGAATTTTTCGGTATCGTCAATGAATGGATTTCATTGGGGTTGGATGTATTGGTCGGAAGCGGTAAGGACAATACCAGGATTGAATTGGGTGAAAGTGAGTCAATCGAAGTAGGTGCGGATTTTTTCAGGATTGAGGTAGGCGTCGGCATGAATTTTAATCTTTATCGGGATTGGTATAGACTTTATGCAGGACCCCGGCTGGGATTCTTGATTGCATCCAGAAAACTGGGAAAACCACTCGAAAATTGGCCTACTCAGACCTTCAGCACGCTCAGCCCGGGAGTCGCTGCCGGAGTGTCTGTGCCCATAGGAAGTTTTGAAGTATTTTTAGAGGGCCGGGCCCATTATTTGTATTACAACATCGAGTCCAATGCATCTTTGGGTTATGGCGGCGCATATTTGGGCGTCGCATATCGGAATTAGCCGGATTGGAGGATTGCATGCGAACCGAGTCTGTTGTATTGGTGTGCGCCTTGATGTTTTTACCTGGATGTGGAGATTACTCCAATACAAGCATCGAGAATGATCTGTTATTTTTGTATGCGGTGCCGTCCGCATCGAATTTGAAGATTCGAATTGCCGAAAACCAAGATCGGGCTGCAGAAGAAATTGATTTGGAGTTATCCCAATCAGCAAAAATCTCGGAAACTTTTTGGGAAGAAGAAAATCTGGCTGCCTGGTATGTCTTTACCTTGGTAATGTCGCGCTCAGTGAATTTTCATGTATTTGGTTTTGTTGATCTTTTTAATCTAATTAGCAGCTATCCACCCACTGCCCGCATGACCGACAAACGCTATTGGGGGCCCTGGCCTTCGTCCCAAACTCCTTCTACTGATTGGCGATTCATCATGGAACGGGATCGTTTCAATGATCTGTTTGGATTTTCCCTCCAATCCAATTCAACTGCCAATCGGCATACCGATAATTATCCCTCGAGTTGGGTTGATTGTGTTTCAGGAAGGATCCGGGCATCCGAGCAAGGTAGCAGGCGGGGTGTGGGCTCGTTTGTCCTGGATTTGGAGGCATGCTCTCGGGCCGAAAAAACCGGAGAAAAAGGAATCGCCAACATCGGGTTTGACTGTCTCCCGGATGCCGAAAACCCAATGGGTAAAACATTTCTGACCATTCGTTTCATTGATTTTGTCTCCCGAGACATGCTACAGGAGCGACCCAATCCGAAACCGCTCAATGCTCTGTATGTATATGAGGAGCGCTCGGATTTTTCTGGAATGTTCAAATTTGATGTATGGACCGATCTCCATGCAGATGAAAACCCTAATCTCGATGCCGAAGAGCATGTCGAGCTCTTTACCCAATGGAGCTCCACCAAAGCCGGACGGGCTGACATTCGCATTTCGGGAGGTGATCTGGGCTCCGCGGTCATTTTGGTGGCGGAATGTTTCGATGGTCTGAAAAGAAGGGTGTATTACAAAGATTCTGCCGGTTTGATACCCGAGGAAGGGGATGTTGAAAATTGTGAGCTGGACCCGTATGTCTTTGTTGATGATTTCAGGGTTGATGAATTCAGGTAGATTTTTGGGGGTAGGATTTTTCATTTTTCCTTGTACCGGTGTCCAATCAGTATGAGTGAAACCAAACACGAGGAGGAGACGGAATATGAAAAAACATAGTTTGATCATGTTGATTGTTGGTTTGTTGGCGGCTGCCCTGACGGGATGCGGGGGCACTGGAAGTGATCCGATTGCTTCGGGAAAAGCTTTTTTGGAAGCATTTCCGGATAAGGACACATTGATGGTGCCGGCGCCGGGTTGGAGCGCCGAATCCAAAGCGGTAAGCGAACTACATGCGTCTGTCGAGCAGACTCTGGTCGGCGATAGAGCTTGGTTGCATGATCTGAGCCTGGCAGTCGCCCTGCAGGTGAATCACCAGGCGGCGCGTATATTTGGAACGCTTTGGGTGATTACGAGATTTGCTCCCAGCGTTGCGAAATTGGAAGACGGTTTTTTGGGAGAGAGCGGGGAGCAGGTAGAGTACGATGCTTGGGCCGTATGGGGACCATTTGAGGATAGTGAAAACAAGAACCTCGAGTACATTTTAAAAGTATGGCGCGCGATCGATCCTCAAGACGGGCAACGTTTGTATGTTTGGTTTGCCGCCGGAAGACCGGTTGGAGGCGGCGAAGAAGATTGGGTAGTGTTTCTACTGGGAGGCGCCAAGCCGACGGCCGATTCGAAGGACGGTGTGAATCGAATGGGAATTGTCGAAGTCAATCTGGACGCCGTGCAGGAATTGAATCCCACTGAAGAGGATGTGGGATATGCAACCTATGCGTTTATGCAGGGCGATGGATTTCATGCCGTGGCCGCAGTCGGGGAGGGAGTTTGGACCGATGAAAGTCATACCCAAAAAGGTGATGTCACTTATTTCTATGGTCGATCGCTCGAGGGATATACTGTATTTGATTTCGATATCCAAAACGACATCGAATCAGTAGATGGTGAGTTACTCGAAGACCTGCATGTGACCACCGGTTGGGTGGGTTCCGGTGGTCGGTCGGATGCTACCATCACGGGAGGTGATTTGGGGGATCAGAGCGCTATGCTAACCCAATGTTGGGGCTTGGATCTCAAACAAACCTATTTCCATCTGGTGCTTCCACCTCCCAAAGAACCGATTGAAGACGGTGATGTTAACCAATGTTTTACAGCCGATCCGATCGAGATCCCCGATATTGACTTTGAAGCCATCCGGGATTTGTTCGATTTTGATTTTAGTTGATATTACGGATTGTTACTCGTTACACATCTGTCTGACAATCTCGCCGACCAGCAAATACACCATATCCGGCTCAAACCATGTCTGAATCGAGCGGTCGAAAATTGCTGAGACCGACGCATCGAACTCATCATCGCCCAACCACAGAACCAGGGTTACCGGGATATGGGGAAAGGGAGTCAAGCGGATCGCTCGATCGCCCATGAAAACCGACTTTCCGCCCAACCCTTTGCCTCGGGTTTCGAATCCAACAGCATCACGGCCGAAGCGATCGGCAATGAGGTAGGTAGGCAACTGATGTGGTCCCCGGAAGAAGGTCGCCCCGCCGGGAAGCTCCTTTTCGGTGATTTCATTTCCGGAGGGTTTTTCTCCACCGGGAGTCAAGAGGTAGCCTATGAGAAGGATCTGCAACGTTTGGCTCAATGAGCTGCTCGTGGCTGGATTGATTTGTTCGACACTTTCAGAGTCTGGATCGATGCGGTAATTTTGCTTTAGAAAATCAACCCGGTAATCATTTTTGCCGAAACCGATAGACACACCTGGTTTCTCGAGCACGGTCTTTCTCGGGATCGCTCGAAGATCACTCCAGTGTAGGGGACTTGGGGCGGCACATCCCATCTTGCCAGCAACGTAACATGTCGGGTCGTCAAAACGCAAATGGTTATAGAGTAGCGGTTTGTTTGAGAATTCGAAATTGAATCCGCTTGACTTGTTTCCTGTTTGGTATTATGGGTCTTTATTCATCTCATATTTTTGTCGGTAGCAACCAGGATTTGCAGTCGAAAAACGCGGCGTACGGTACGGGGGTTATTGTAATAACCTGCGTCGAAAGGAGGTGGGATGACTTTTGTTTTTTTACCGCCATGAATCACTGTAGAAAAAATGGATCATGAAGAATGTTGAGTATTCCTGTGCAACCCAAAGACAACCAAGAGGGAGGATACTATAAAATGAAAAAATTTTTTGTCTCGATTCTCGTCGCTGTCTTGTTTGCATGTATACAGTCTTGTGGCCCGTTGGAGCAACCCATTGACAGTCGCAGCAATTCGATTGGCGGCAATATCCATATTGTGGCAGAGTCCTATGATGGTATCGATACTGAGACGGTCAAAGGGTTGATCATCGAAACCTTGGATCCCAGAGACTGGGCCAGCATTTCCGTGCTGGTCGAGCCAAAGGCACTGTACCTGGCGTTGGCATCCAAAACCACCTGGGGTTTGGAGTTCATGCAAATAGAATTTGATTCTTTTCTGACAATTACCTCGGTCGAGCAAAACATTGCATGGCCGTATTCCGCTCGGGCGAACGCATTTTATGCCAGTTGTCCAAACAGCTCCATCGATACGTATTGGACAACCGAGTGTTCGACCATCTCTACCGCGGTCGCGGCCGTCGACACCAATCACTCGGCTGCGGTATCAAGGGGCTACAAATCGATTAAAGCTATCGGAAGTGGCGAGAGTTTGACCAATGTGCTCAACTATCTGTCATGCTCCAATCTCAAACTATGGGGACGGGTCGGACACGGCTATACCGGTGGTCTTCAACTTACCGCAGGTCAGATGCTTTCGGATTTTCCGGGGGTCAGCATAAAATCAGGTGTATATGCAAACTCCTGCCAGGCGCACAATCCACCTTTCGAAGGCAAGGTGTTGGGAGCTGGTGCACGGTTTTTCATTTCTGGTGACGTCAATCTCAAAATTGGATCCTCCGAGGAAGTATTCAAATGCTGGTGGAACAAGGCCAAGGATCAACACAATGTGTGTTCGGCTCTAAGCGCCTGTGAAAAAGAGACGGGATACAAATGGCCGGGAGATCATGGATGCTCGGGCCCCAATCAAACGGTCCTGCCTCCGTCATCCACTCCGATACCTCCACCAAAACCGCCTACCGGATGTGGCCGGATACTTCCAGGTGAGGGTCTTGGATTGGGTAAATCGGTAAGATCGTGTGACAACCGGTTCAACTTCGTCATGCAGCATGACGGCAATCTGGTGCTGTATCACGGCGGTCAAGCGTTGTGGTCGTCGATCACACACGGCAAACCCTCATACGGAGTGTATATGCAGGGAGACGGCAACCTAGTGATCTATACCCAACAGGCTCAACCCCTGTGGCATACTTCCACCCACGGAAACCCAGGTGCCTGGCTGGCGGTGCAAAACGACGGAAATGTGGTCATCTATACATCCGCGAACAAACCCATCTGGGCTACCAACACGGTGGTTATGCCTGTGCCGAAACCGCCTGCCGGATGTGGCCGGATACTTCCAGGCGAGGGTCTTGGGTTGGGCCAATCGGTAAGATCGTGTGACAACCGGTTCAACTTCGTCATGCAGCATGACGGCAACCTGGTGCTGTATCACGGCGGTCAAGCGTTGTGGTCGTCGGTCACACATGGTAAACCCTCATACGGAGTGTATATGCAAGGAGACGGCAACCTGGTGATCTATACCTTGCTTAGAAAACCCCTGTGGCATACTTCCACCCACGGAAATCCAGGCGCTTGGCTGGCGGTGCAAAACGACGGAAATGTGGTCATCTATACATCCGCGAACAAACCCATCTGGGCTACCAATACTTGCTGCCGGTAGATCTCTCACACAGTGTCATGAGATCCATTTTGGGTCCCGGCTTTACATCAGGTTGATTTTTGTGATGTTTCCGTAGGTATTGTCTCAAAACTCGGGTTTTTGAAACTTCTGATACGCAAACCGGCAGAATTTCTCAAGCATTATTCGCGGTTTGCATAGCCAAACGTATGTTTGCGACGTTGACTCCCTAGCGGTTGGAGCTAGAGGGAAACCTCCGGTTGACCCAGGACTCGAAGTTGTCTTTGATGGCGTACAACGCTCTCTTGTCCTCACCGGCTTTGATGATATCGTTCATGACGTGTTCGCAAAGGTTACGCGCCTCCGGATCTTGGATTTGATAGATGTATTGGCGAATGCTTTGAAGCTCCAACGTGGCCCGATGCGGAGCTGCGAGAGCTGCAAAGATACCCGCTATCACCTTGTCAATCACGTATGACATCTTTCTACCTCCCTGGTATGGTTTTGAGCATATTCATGCAATGGAACGTACGGTATCATACCAAATAGCACCAAGTATGGTAAAGCTATCTGTCTCAGAAAAAAGATGGTTTTGCGGTTAGCTTGGGTTTGATTTTCTGCTCGTGCCCGTTAAACCGACCAGCTGAAGCAGCTTGAGGGCGTTGGTGGTTTGCGCCAATCCTGGATAAAGCCGGTAGTCGAATTGCATGCGGGGACCACTGGGCGTCTCAAGGTAGGTTTCTTTAAAATGCACGACTTGGCTGTGATTTTTGAGCTCCTCGACGTTGGCGAGATCGAGATCATGGGTCGAGACACACCCTAATCCCCCTTGCTCCAACAAATATGCCAGAACTTGTTTGACGGCGATATGTCGCTCGGCTGCATTGGTGCCTTGTAAGATCTCATCCAAAAGAAATAACATGATCTGCTGGGTCTCACGAGCCTTGAGAGCCAGATCCACGACGGATTTGATCCTTTGTAGCTCTGCCATGTAATACGAGACGCCCTCCTCCAATGAATCTCGTATCCTGAAACTCGTACCCAAGATGATCGGGGGCATCTCGAACGAATGTGCACATACTATGGTTCCTGCTTGGGCGAGCGCGATGTTGACTCCGATGGATCTCAACAAGGTGCTTTTTCCGGATAAATTTGATCCGGTGATCAACAAAAAATGCCCCCGGGGTCCTACGGTTACGTCGTTTTTTACGCAGGTTTCCACGGGAAGCATGGGATGACCCAGCTTACAGGCGTTCAATTTTTCGAGCCGGTCATCGATCCGCGGATAAGTATATTCAGGATGATCATATGCGAATCCCGCCAAGCTGCATAGGGCTTCCAAGTCACTCAAGTGCTCAAACCAGGATCGAACCTTGGTACCGCTCGTATGTCGCCAATTTTCGAGCCGATCTAAAAGGTGAAAATCCCACAATATCAATGCCTGAAGGGGTAAATAAAGCAAGGCCTCTTTACGTATCTCAATGAAATGACTCAATCGCTCCAGGTTACGCATCTGGTGATACGCACTGCGGCCTTCTGCTGATAAACCTTGTTTGAGGTGTAGTAACCCCGGGCTGGAAAAACGAATTTTATCCACGAGCCCGAACAGAGCGGAGAAGTGATAAAAAGGGCGTTGCCGCCAGCCGAGTTGTGTGAAAGTTGGTTGAATTCGTTTCGAAAAAACGGCAGTAAACAACAGATTGACGGCTGCCCAGATAAGCCAGTATGGTTGGGTGACTCCGGTCAGATGCAACGCTATACCAATCAAGGTGGTGAGAGATAGCCCTCTTGCTATCCATAGGATTACAGGATGCTCTTTCAGCCAGGTGGGGTTTTCTGCCCAAGTGAGAAAGATTTCAGGATCAAATGATTGTTGGCTCAAACGGCGAGCCTCCAACTCGAAATCCTGTCGCCACATATGAAGATCACAAAGCTCTTGGCAGGCTTGTTGCCTGGTTCGAATGTCATATTGGGCAGAGGGGTTGAGCAACCAATCAGCCAGTTTGTTTTTACCCCCGGGAAGATGCACCCGGCCAAGTAGCTGCAAAAGTGAAGTTTTTCGTGAAGTGCAAATATCCAGATCGACGGCGATCGGATTATCCCGGTAGATCTGATCAACCTCTATGTGGGACAATTTGTTCCAGTGTCGGTGTAACCTGTGAATTGATTCTGCTTGTATATCGGCAAGCAGATTGAGTGTCTCAATTCGTTGGATCACGTTACTGTGGTAAAAAACCAGTCCCACGAATAGGATCAATCCCAAAACGGCCAAACCGAGTGCCCCAACATCGACAAGCGGCCAGTTTGCTATTCGCCACACAATGCAGGTGAGCATCCCGAGAAAAACTGCTCCTCGAGCATAAGATATGCGTTTGGAGGTGCGCGAGGTTTGTTGGATGGAAGCTTCGATTTCATTTTTTCTTTTTAGGTAAAAAGCAACCGCGCCTGCGTGGTCATAGGGTTTGTAAAGCTGTGACGATTTCATAATCGGAGAGAATACGTAAAAATCAAAAAAACTGAAACCCTAATTTTTACAGTCAATTATAAATCACTTCCGGCATTGACATCATTTTCAAATCAGGCAAACTGTAATGATTACCGAAGTTTTGCATACCCAGTGTGGTTTGGAGCCGGAGGCACCCGGACCGTAACATGTATGGTTTGTATCGCTTGAAAACCCCTTTTGTCTACCGAGCGGAGTGTGAGCATGAAAAAAGACCAGAAATCAAAATTGATGAAACCGAAACGGGACAAATCCGATCATGAGCAGGCTCGAGCGGTTATTTCCGCATTGCCTGAAGGTTGTAAGTTGAATCGACGAGGTTTTATGACTCTTTTGGCGGGAGCAGGGGTGTCCGCCGCCGGAATTCGAAAGGCCTTCGCCCATTGGACAGATCTGGCCTGTAATGTTTGTCACAGTCAAGCTCCCGCGCCTCCCGGATTTGTGCGCGACATCAATACCGATCAACTCGTGCAGCAGGCAAAAAATCTAGGTATCGAGATCATCTATGATCGGGGAACGCCTTGCACGAACTCTCATTTTCATGACAAGGCCGGAAATGCAGGGCTATGTTGTTTTCGTTGTCAAATGGGTCCTTGTACTCTTGGGGAGGGCAGCGCCATGTATGAGCGTCATCCCGAGCTTACGCATAGGGGTTGTTGCGGCGCAGACCGAGACATCATCGTAACCCGTGATTTGGTACGTAGAATCGCCGGCGGAGCCTCGGCCCACATCGAGCACGCCAGGGCTTGTGCGATAACCTTGTTGTTGGCCTCTGAAGTGGGTAGTCCCTACCACATTAAAGAGAAAGCCAAACTTAAAGATATTTTTGTAGGGTTGAAGTGTCCCGGATTTGAAGCCCCTCAAACCGTACCGCTTCGTGAAAAAGCCAAATTGGTTGCCCAAGCGAGTCTCGGCGATCTGGGTAGAAGCCGGGGTGTGCCGAAGTGGCTGCGCTATAAAGCCAACCCTGAAAGAAAAAAAACCTGGAGAAATCTCGGTATCATGCCGACCGGCGGAAGCACTACAATATGTGAGGCCGAACATCGCACCACGCTCGGGGTGGATGCCGATATGACCCATTTGGCAAGCTGTGGTCTCAAGCTAGGTTTGGTAGACGGATATTGTGGATCGCACATGGCGAGTGGTTTGCAGGATGTCATGTTCGGCACACCTACATTGGTCGAAGCTAAAGCGAATCTGGCAGTGATTGAACCGGACAGGATCAATTTGGTGCTTCACGGTCACGAGCCGATACTGGCCGAAAAAATTTTACAGGCGGCCGACAAATACAATCGTTCCCTTCCTGAAACGCCGATTAACGTTGTCGGCATGTGTTGCACCGGAAACGAGTTGTTGATGCGTCAAGGCGTCAATCTGGCCGGGGGTATGGTGCAACAAGAGCTTGCCATTGTGACTGGTGCCGTAGAAGCAATGGTGGTTGATGTACAATGCATCATACCAAATGTGCAAAGGGTGGCTGAAAAGTATCACACCAAGATCATAACCACGCATCCACACGCACATATAACAGGTGCCGAGCGTATCGTTTTCGATCCTGAAAACGCCAACGCGATTGCGAAACAAATCATCGATTTGGCGGTGGGTAATTACATTCATAGAGATCCTTTGAAAGTATTCATACCCACCGATCCGCCCAAAACTATCACGGGTGGATTTTCGCTGGAGCAGATAGCTGCAGTGTTGCAGGCCGTCGAACCGAATGATCCGGTCGGCCTGATCGTCGATCTGATCAATGCCGATCCCAACCTGGCGAGCGCATCGATCCGGGGTATCGTGGCCATGGTTGGATGTCTGACCCCGCTCGATACATTTGGTTATCGTCATGTGGCTCTTGCCAGAAGGTTGCTTCAAGAAAATATCCTGATCGTAGGCACCGGGTGTTGGGCGCATGCCGCAGGACAATTCGGTTTGTTGGCGCCGGACTCGAATTATCCCGGAGTCGGTCCAGGGCTCAAATCCGCCCTCCAAAGTTTAGCTTCTGCAAATGGTCTTACTGCGGTGGCTGCTTGTTGGCATATGGGATCTTGTGTTGATAATTCGCGCATTGAAGATTTGTTGAACCTGGTGGCCGGCCATTCACGTCTAGATTGCAGGATTGATCAGTTACCCGTCGTGGCTTCGGCTCCCGAGCTCATTACCGAGAAAGCCGTCTCGATTGGAGCTTGGGCGGTGGATCTTGGTCTGTTTACCCATATTGGTTCACAACCCTACGTCTCCGGTAGTCCCAACCTGGTTACACTCTTGACCGACGGTATTGAGAATCTGGTGGGAGGTAAATTTTATATTGAAAAAGATCCCGAGATTGCCGCCGATCAGATTATCGCCAAAATCAACCAAAAAAGATCCGCGTTGAGCCTGCCGATCTAATAGATACATCGAAAGACAATTCAATTGCACTCGGTTGCGGATTGTTTTATATACCCGTCAAGCTGCTTTCCAAAACCTATATATAAAAAAGGGTTATGATGAAAAAGCGCTTTTTAGCATATATTATGATTATGCTTCTGGCTTGGGCGGTGCCGGGTTGTCTGCGTCACCAAGCCGATATGCCGAAAGATGAGGTGCCTCGAGCTTTCCAGGCCGGCGATCATGTGTCATCGGATGATTGCCATCGGTTTGAAGAGAGCCTGGAAATGTTGCATCAAGTGAATAAAAATCCAACTATCATGATGGAGTGGGGTGGTTCGCTCAGGGTGCGCAACGCAAAAACCGTATTTCGGTGTGCTCCCGAGTTGATAGGCAATCACGGAAAATATCTCATGGAGTTTTTGCTCAGAGCGTTGTCGGCGCCGGAGCAATCTGTTTTTTACACGGCTTCCTATCTTTTGAGATTCATGACCAGAGTGAATTTTGGTTTGACGGGTTTCGAGTCGATACCCGAAAGAAGGGCCGCAATCGAATCGTGGAAAAAATGGTGGGAAAACAATAAAAACGAATATCGATTCATGGGTTCGTATCCGGATCGTTCGGCGTTGATTGTCGACGAAATGCCGGGTCGGCTTCACGGTGATGATGAAAATCCTCCCGGTAGAGTTGTCCATATCGATACACACGGCAGAATAGTGAAAGATTTTTGGTCATTTAAAATGCCTTATGATGTGGTGGTTGCTTCTGACGGATCGTACTGGATTAATGTGATACGCGAGAGAGCCGTTTGGAAAATTGCTTCAGACGGCCGGATAGTGACCAGAGTTAAAGTCGGCGGGTATCCCTGCAGCCTGCAATTTCTGGAGAACGGACATTTACTGGTTGCGGGTTGGGACGATGATATACCTGGTTTCGTACGCCAATTTGATGGACGGGGCAAGCTGGTATGGAAGTTGGAAAACCTGCGTTGGCCGTGGAAAGCAGAGAGACTCGCGAACGGCAACACCTTGGTTGCCGATGCCGGGAAAAACCGCGTATTTGAAGTCGACCAACGAGGTGAGCCGGTATGGTCGGTCGATAATTTGGGTCCGCCCGAGCCGAGGCTGTTTGAAGCCCTGGGACCGGTGTACTGCCAGCGTCTGCAAAATGGCAATACCCTGGTGTCCATCCGAGGTTTACACAAGATAGTCGAGATCAACCCATCTGGTCGTACGGTTTGGGAAGTCGGACCCGAGTTGGTGTACAATCAGTATCTGGCCATAAGGTTATACAACGGTAATACTCTCATTGCAGATACGGGTCACCATCGGGTGATCGAGATTGATGTCGAGAAGAATATCGTTTGGAAAGCAGATGGGTTCGGATATCCCGCCAAAGCGTACCGACATCTGAATTTGTTGATACCTGTTATCAATGGGTTATAAATTAAACACCTTGTATTTGTTTGAGGTTCGGCTGGAAGCAAGCTGATACCAAATGACGAAACCTTTTCAAGGAGGGATATATGACTCGTCGATTGATCGATATTTCTATTCCTTTGGAAAACGATATTTTGTCCGATCCTGCGGTGTTTGCGCCGAAGATCGTCTACATGGATCACCATCAAACTTTCGAGCAGCTGGCGGCGTTTTTTCCCGGACTCGAGAAATCACATCTGCCGGACGGTGAGGCCTGGGCGGGTGAGTTTGTGCAGCTCAATACACATAACGGCACGCATCTGGATGCTCCATATCACTTCCATTCGACCATGGATCGAGGCGAGCCTGCACTGACGATCGACAAGGTGCCTCTGGAGTGGTGTTACCAACCTGGCGTCAAGTTGGATTTCAGGCATGTTCCGGATGGCGCCATTATATCGGCTTCGGATGTTGAGGAAGAATTGGATCGAATCAAACATACACTCAAGCCTTTGGAGATTGTCTTGGTCAACACCAGCGCGGGGGGCCGCTACGGCAAAGATAACTATGTGGGTTCGGGATGCGGGATGGGTCGTGAGGCAACCCTATATTTGTTGAAACGGGGCGTGCGCTTGACTGGAACAGACGCTTGGAGCTGGGATGCTCCCTTTATCCATACCGCCAAACGATATGCCGAGACCAAGGATCCGTCGATAATCTGGGAAGGACACAAAGCAGGTATCGAGCACGGCTACTGTCACTTGGAGAAACTTACCAATCTTGAAGGGTTGCCTTCCAAAGGTTTTTGGGTGTCATGTTTTCCAGTGAAAATCAAGCGGGCCTCATCGGGTTGGACTCGGGCAGTGGCCATCCTTGACGAATGAGACCTATCATGTGAAATTGGTTGCTTTTACGGACAAATCGAACGCTCGAGTCGCTGGTGCAGTGGATACAGCGGCAGGTGACACTGAAACTTATCAATGGATCCGCTTGCTGGTGGGGGATGTTTATTTTCCGGTGGATAGGCAAGCGGCTTTGTTGGGATTGATTTACTCCCAGGTTCCATCTTGGGTGGTTCTTGCCCAGGTGCCTTGTAACGAGGGCCAGGTGCCCAAGAGATCATCCCGACTGGTTCGCATCCAGATTCCTTCCAGGTCCGGCCAAACTCCGATGAGATCGTCCAACCCATCTCCGTCCACATCGTTCGCCGCGATTCGTTCGGCCGCATCAGAATACAACCGAGTCCATTGGTTCGATTCGCGGTCGATGCAACCGACACCCTTTCGCGATCCATCGGTAAAGCTCGCCAGGATCTTGGATTTGTTAGACATGTTTCGTTCCTTGTGACTTTGATAGCTCGTTCGGCGATCCAGCCGCTTTGTTTCCTTCGAGAAAAGTGCGCCGGTGAGACGCGTGGTGTGTGATGCGAACGATGCCGGCGCCCCTTATATGGTCCAGCATGCTCGAAGGCGAAAAGACCAAATCCAAAAAATCTTCATAGACCATACATTCGTGCGGCACACGCTACCTGTTTGCTTTGTAATCCACACCATTTCTTTCCTTGACGTTTTTATCAAAAAGTGCATATTTTTTGAAGGTGTCGAAATTTTCTATGGAGTTTACACTCCAACACCGACTCTTTTGGTGAAACGAATGTGTGAACTCGCTCAAGTCCGAATTAGCGGTGACATCATATTAGATTTCTTCGCCAGTTCTGGATCAACGGATGATGCGATATGGCAGCTTAATAAAGCGGGGCTCGACTTAGGTTTCCGAGTCTTGAGGTTCACTGCGGGCAATAATCAACCTTGGGATACGGAATTCGACGCTCTCGAAGGAACGTTGCTTAGATCCATCGGATATATCAAACACGATCGTACCGAACATGGCGTCCCCTACGGGATGTTTCTCAAGTACGGCCTCGACCTATCGGTTTCGATAGAAACCAAAACTATCAAAGGAAAGAAAGTCCACATTATAGGCACGCTAGACGTCGTGGAAGGTATCGCCGCATTGATCAAACTCAAGCCTGAGGTGATGCGAGTGATTTTCCGCGATGCAGAATTCAATGATGATGTTGTTAAAACCAACACTGTCCAAATTCTCCGTCAAACGGGCATCGACGATGTGAAAAGTATCTGAGAAAGGGAATCGATATGTTTGTATCCAAAATGCAAATCATAAACTGGCGCAATTTCACAAGAGCACAGATACCTTTCACTGAAACGACTTACCTTATTGGTCCCAACGCATCCGGCAAATCCAATCTACTGGATGTCTTTCGCTTTATGCGGGATCTCGTAAAACCCAACGGTGGAGGATTGCAGCAATCCATCGAATCCAGAGGTGGACTGACAAAATTGAGAAGCCTTGCCGCACGAAAAAATCCTAAAGTAGAAATTGAAATTGAATTGCGAGAATCGTTGGAGGATCTGACTTTTGACCCTAAATGGAAATATTCTCTCTCAATCAAAACTGAATCCGGAGGAAAAAGACGACCTATAGTGGACAAGGAAGAGGTGTGGAAGGATGGAAAGCCGATACTCGAACGACCAACTACAGACGACAACACAGACAAAGAACGATTGACACAGACCCACTTGGAACAAATACACATGAATAGTAATTTTCGCGATATCGCGGAATTCTTTCAAGAAGTGCTTTACCTCCATCTGGTTCCACAACTATTGAAATACGGAAACCAGATGCTGATGCCTTCGGTGGAATCGGATCCGTTTGGACAGAGATTTTTGGAGGAGATCGCGGCGGTCTCGAAAAAAGTAAGGGATTCAAGGTTGAGACGGATAGGAGAAATCCTAATAAAGGTCGTCCCAAATTTTGAACAGCTCAAATTTGTCAGAGATGAAAAAAACGGTATCCCTCATCTTGAAATGCTATACAATCATTGGCGGCCCAATGCCGGTTGGCAAAGAGAAGATCAGTTTTCCGACGGCACCTTACGCCTTATCGGACTCGTGTGGACACTTCTGTCTACAAACAACATGATCCTCCTGGAAGAGCCTGAACTCTCGCTGCATACACGAGTTATCGAACAGATTCCAGCATTTATTTACAAAGCAAGACAATCTAGAAAAGTGGCCGGGGGACAAATTTTGATCAGTACTCACAGTGAAACGATGCTGTCGAAAAACGATATTGTCGGAAGTTTTCTCATACTGAAACCAGGGACGGCTGGAGAATCCACAGAAATTGTCAGCCCTGGCGATAACGATATTACTGCAATGAAAAGTGGACTTTCACCAGCCGATGTTCTTCTTCCCCAAACGGCGGGAAATATTGGAAAAATCTAGAGTGACGGATATCTATTTCTACAGTTTCGTTGAGGATCCGCCGTCCTGCGAGGTTGCAAAGAAGATCATAAGTTACTCGAATGAATCGATGTCTTGCAGTTTGAAATTCAAGGAAGGATTTCCAAAAATCGAAGGCGGATATGGAAGTATTAAGAAAAAAATGCCCAGCCTAATCAAAATGGCAAATAAAGGTATTTGCTCTTTTGTAATCACTGATTTGGATTCGGCGAATTGTCCTCCGTCGCTGATATCCGATTGGTTAGGGGGAAAAAAGACGAAAAATTTGAATTTGCCAAAGGGATTGTTTTTTCGGATTGCTGTCAGAGAGGTTGAATCTTGGTTGATTGCCGACAGGGATTCCTTTGCAAGTTTTCTGGGAATTCCCAATTCCAATTTCACGGCCAAACCAGATGAACTCAAGGATCCGAAACAAAAATTGTTGAACATTATCAGAAGCAAAGGACGGAAGGCTTGGCACAAGGAGATGTTGCCGCAATCTTCTTGTGCGTCAATCGGCCCTAAATACAATCAGAAAATATGTGAGTTTGTCAGGAAGTACTGGTGTCCTGAACGAGCTAGTATGGCTTCTCAAAGCTTAAAGCGAGCAATAGTTGCATTTAAAAAATGGGATTTGGAAAATGGAGATTCAATTTGATTCCAATCTTGACTTCCAGAAAGAGGCCATCACCGCTGGCGATTTGGCCGGTGGATACAGCGTATTGGTTGCGGAGGTACCATGCAAGAGATCCGAAAAAGGGCCAAGGAGTTGATGAAAGGATACTGCCGGGTCTGCCCGACGTGCAATGGCGTTGCCTGTGCGGGCCAGGTCCCGGGTATGGGCGGTGCCGGAACCGGTGCCTCTTTTCAGGAAAATATCAAATCGCTGGCTGGTTACAAACTGAATATGAGGGTGTTGCATTCGGTAAAAGAGCCAGATACAACGGTCCACTTTCTGGGCAAAAAACTGGATTTTCCCCTGCTGGCCGCCCCTATCGGAGGGATCTCCTTCAATATGGGCGGAAAGGTTTCCGAGCAATATTACATCGACTCGGTGATCAAAGGTTGTGTGGAAAAAGGAATTTTAGGCTGTATCGGTGATGGAGTCCCAGATTTTATACACCTATCGGGGTTCGAAGCGCTAAAAAAGGTCGCTGGTGAGGGAATCCCCTTTATCAAGCCATGGGAGGACAAGGAGTTATTCGATAAACTGGCCAAGGCTGAGGCTGCGGGGTGTTCCACCGTGGGCATCGATATAGATGCAGCTGGATTGATCACCCTAAGAAAGATGGGGCGTCCGGTTGGGCCGAGGTCCCCAGATAACTGGCTCAAGCTCAAACAGAGAATAGAGATGAAATTGATACTTAAAGGTATCATGACCATTGACGAAGCCCAGATGGCCGTTGATATCGGCGCCGATGCTATTGTCGTTTCAAATCACGGTGGTAGGGTTCTGGACCAGACACCGGGAGTGGCCACCGTATTACCGGCAATTGCAGACGCCGTTAAGGGTAAGATTTCGATACTGGCTGACGGTGGCATAAGAAGCGGCGGTGACATCTTAAAAATGCTCGCTTTGGGTGCCGACGCCGTTATGATCGGTCGTCCATTTGCCGTCGCGGCCATCGGCGGTTTAGATGTCGGCGTATCCAGTTACTTGGAATCAATCAAACAAGAACTACTTCAATCCATGGTTCTAACGGGTTGCTCCTGTGTCACGGATGTTCCTAAAAATGTGCTGTTTGGTCATCATTCCGGCAACTGAACCGATATCTTTATAATACGAACGTGAGGTGCGTTGGTTGGATGTTTAATAAGTTGAATTTGGATGTTAGGTATGGATGAGAATAGAATAGGATGGGAAATGTCGTGGCTGACAGCAGGGTTACGTTATCATGGGACTTGACGCAATTGTGTCATCTTGGTAAGATAATGTAAAGACCAGATCTGGTCTGGTTGTGAGGTGATATCATGATCATAGATACAATTACCGAAGCAAAGGCGCAGCTTTCTGCCTTGATTGAGCGTGTACAAAAAGGAGAAGAGGTTATCATCAATAAGGCCGGCAAACCCGTTGCCGTACTCATGGCTTATCAAAGCAGGGGTGTGCGGCGTAATCCAGGTGCCTTACGTGGCAAAATCAAGATAGCATCGGATTTTGATGAGTTGCCACCCGATATTGCAGAAGCTTTTGGAGCTGATGGACCGTGAATCTGCTTCTGGATACCCATGTATTGCTGTGGTGGTTGGATGACGATCCAACCATGTCCACATCCGCATATGAAGCCATTGCCGATGGTCATAACTTGGTTCTTATTAGTGCGGCAAGTGTTTGGGAAATTGTTATCAAGCAAAGCCTAAATAAGATACAGTTGCCTGATAACTTTCAAGATGTGCTGCTCAGTCAACCTTTTCATCTGCTTAATGTGAGAGTAGAACATGTCTTTCGGGTGGGTCGACTGCCCATACTTCATCGAGATCCATTCGATCGGATACTTATTGCACAAAGCCAGGTTGAAGGCCTCACCCTTGTTACCCGTGATAAGATGATTTCGCAATATGAGGTACCCTGTCTCCAGGCCTGAGAAGGTGGTATTAAAGTAGGATTGTAAAGGCAAGATTGTAGGTGATGGCCTGGTTTTGATTTTTTCCGGCCAAGTCAAAGCGTGGGCCGGTTACAATGATGACTCGTTGATTGATTTCCCAGGTAAAGCCCACATGCGTGCTGATAAGGGATGCCAAGTGGTTTTGCCAGAAAGTATGGGTTTGATTGAACTCGATGACCAATTGAAACGTATTGAAAGTGTATCCTATAGCCAGGTCGAACCCCAAATCCAATGCCTTGGTGTCGTTTGCATGTTCGGGCCAGATAACTCCCATTTGAATGTTTGCGTCGATAGAAAGATTATCGGTCGCCGATAAGGTCAGGATAAAACCGCTTTCATACATTGTGGAGCCGTCGCCGATCGCTAGGCCATTGCCTGCTGTATCACGGACACCGGTGGGTAAAGTAGTCGTCCCTGAAAAACTCATAATTGCTTGAAACAAAGGGTTAAAACGTGTAGAGTGCTATGACAGATATTGCAAGAAACATAGAGAAAACCCTCAAAAGGATTGCAAAACATGCGCCCGAAAAAGAGCATTTCAACGA
>JBFFBT010000016.1:0-36607 GCA_041560255.1 Myxococcota bacterium
ACACCAGCCCGGACGCCAGAAGATTGTACGCTTCTCATTCTAAAGAAGGAAAGCTCAGTATTTTAGATACGGACTGCAGGCAGACCCCCGATTGCGAAAGCCTGATCAAAAATATTACGCTGGCGGCCGATTCTTACAAGATCTGTTTTACTCCTTCCGGAGACAATGCCATGATAGGCTACCAAGAAAGCAACCATATCACGGTGGTCGAATGATCCCTCGACCCTTATACAAGGAGATCGTACCCCATGCATGCCAAACTCAGCATGATCGCAAGCCTTTTGATTCTTACCGCCGCGGGATGTCATCCCCACCACAAAAGCATGATCCAATATCACCCACACTCGGATCAACATCTTCCGTTTTCCGAATCGGTCAAGGCGGGCGACTTGTTGATTCTTTCCGGCCAAATCGGCATTGATCCGGCCACCAACCGACTGGTCGAAGGCGGCATACAAGCCCAGACCAAACAGATCCTCTTGAACATTCAATCCATACTCAAAAAACGAGGTTTGAAGATGAGCAACATCATAAAATGCACCATCATGCTCGACGATATGCGTACCTGGGGAAAAATGAATGAAGTATACATTACATTTTTTTCAAAAAACCTTCCGGCCAGAAGCGCATTCGGCGTGGATGGACTCGCCATGGGCGCCGAGGTCGAAATCGAATGCTGGGCTGGTTATTGATGTGTTTTCTTCAACGACATGATTGTATAGAAGAAACTGAACAAACCATGAGCGTTTAAATCATACAACCCAAAAGGAGAAGATGATGCGTAGAATCCATACAAAAATTTTTATGCTGATCGCAATAACGGTTGGATTGGAAGGTTACGCCAACGAAGCAGCATACGCAACCCATGCGTTTGGATCAATCGGGCAACAACCTTCTCAAGTTGTAAAAAAAACCAAATGTGACGCCACACCCCGTAGAGAGTGGTTATTTGAAAGCCGCTTCCAGAGTCTGCTGCGTGATCCTTATCGCTGGATGGAAAATCCCGATGATCCGGAGTTGGTGCAATGGATCGAATCTCAAAACATCGCAACCGGCCGATATCTTGCCGGAAACCTTTACGAAGAGCTTCTACAAGAATTTACCGCCTTGTTGCAGACCAGCTCTATGCGGTCAACTCTTTCAAACGAAATCTTGAAAGTCGTACGCCAGAAACAAATTCACGATCTCCACTTTCGGAAAATGGCACCCCATGTTTCCGACGATCTCTTTTCCCTCCAAACCATTTCATCCAACAATGATCAGTACGAAGTTTTAATCAAATCTGATTCGGGCAGCGATCTGTCGCGCCTTCAACTCATCGACCTACAAACAGGTCTTGTGCTTCCTGATATGTTAATGGTCAAACAGCCCGAATTGTATTGGGATGACAATGGACAATCATTTCTTTATGTCACCGGTAGGGATGGACGCATGGGTCACGTCAACTATGCCATATTCCGTCATAAACTCGGAACCTCACAGGCCGCCGATAAGCTTATTTTTCAGACTACCCAGCATGATAGTTGGATTGTTCTGATAAAAACCGAACAAGGCTTTATTATTCTGCAAGAAAAAGGCTATGAATCCAGTATCGGCTGGTTCAACGATCAAACCGGAGAGGTAACGCCGATTGCAAGCGGTCGGGGGCCCATGATGCCGATTACAATCGATTCGGGCATTGCCTATTTTATCCTATACAGTGAAGCACCGCTCGGCGAAATCGTTGCTCTTGATCTACATCAAGGCACCCTGGAAACCATCATACCGGAGTGGAATTATGCTATTGCAAACGCAGTAAAGATCGGTGACGACATTTTTATTACCTATATTGAGGACGCTGCATCAAAACTAGTGCGATTTAATCTAAGTACACAGACTGTTACCCCAATTGATCTGCCTTTGGAAGGATGGGCGTATCCCATCGAATACGATGGATTTTTAGTTCTATATGTGACCAACTATTGTAATGATTTTTCTATCTATTTTTACGATCAGGCAAGCGATACTCTCAAAATTCTCGTTGAACCGCAACCTCCTCCCTTTGAAATTGAATCCTTTCGTACTTACTACCAAGCCCACAACGGCCGACAGGTACCTATATGGATCGTCAAAAAAGCAGATACGCAACTGACACCCCAAACACCGATGATGCTCTATGGATACGGGGGATTTGCTATCAACATCCTTCCCAGATACGACAAAAGTTCTCTTCCTTGGTATCAACGAGGCGGCGTCACCGCCTATGTTACACTTCCAGGAGGTTTTGAATACGGTGAAGACTGGCACAAAGCCGGAATGCTCCATAACAAAAAAAATGTTTTTATTGATTTTGCAAGAGCCGCCAGACACCTAATTGACAAAGGTTATACCAGCCGCGACTACCTGGCGGCTCACGGCGGATCCAACGGAGGCCTTCTGGTCGGGGCCGTGGTCAACCTTTATCCCAACTTGTTTCGCGTTGCTGTGCCTCAAGTGGGCGTGATGGACATGACCCGGTTTCAACTTTTTACCGCCGGAAAATGGTGGATATCGGAATACGGTAATCGCAACGACATCCATGATTTTTATAATCTTCTATCTATCTCTCCCTATCACAACCTCCGCCGCCGTGCGTACCCGTCAACATTGGTCATGACCGCTGATTTTGATGATCGGGTAGTACCGTCTCACAGTTACAAATACGCAGCCTCTCTCAAGTGGCACCAAAAAGCCGACCGGCCCGTTCTGTTGCACACCACACGCTGGGGCAGCCATGCAGGCTATGGAATACCGGACGAGTACGTCAAGGCGCAAGCCCGCAAATGGACATTTATCATGAAAGAGCTGGGTATGGACTGAATTTCGATTCCATCCTCATAGTTCAAATCACCTCCATGCTGAGCAACATCTACATCAACAACCAATTCATGATCGATACTGCCGCAACCGGCAAGAATTAGAACCAAAACGGCCTACAAGAGAACAATAGATTGAGTGATTCTTACTTCGCATGATTAAAATATCTGATTCATAATTTTCTCCTGAAAACAAATGACTTCATTCATCTCTATCGATGTACACAGCATGAGTCTGTATTTTTTGCGTATACTCGACACAGGCAATGTATTGGGTCATTTATAATAAGACCATAAGGTTGAAATCGGAAATCCGGTAGGTGATTAAAGCCTACGGGGCGGATAGAAATATCCGCCCCGTAGGTTACATCATTACTTCTGCAACACTTCTACAACGATTACTACATCCCTCCTCCTTCAACAACGCCGGATCAGTCCTGCTTGGGTTCTTTTCATCCAATCAATCCGGCGGCGCTCTACCGAGTAACCCATTGTAAACAAAGCCTCGACGTATTTTTTTATACCACTATGTTTTAACATACAGCGCAAAACGGTCTTGTCAATCCTCTCTCGGCGAGATCGGGTTTTCTCGATCTACCGAGGATTCGTTTAAACCAAACAGCTGTTGCAGCTCATATAGGCATACGATGCGATCGGACAGCGCTTATGTTATCTTATTTACAAAGCGGCATTTTGAAGCAGGTAATACCAGTCATCACCCGTCGGCCGGGGGTTGTAGGGTTTGGGCAGGTGCTCTTTGGCGACTCTGAGTAGAGTCAAAAAATCGTACCTAAAGGACACCGTATTACCTCCCCAATGTTTTTTGAGAACATCAAAGGCTCTTTTCACGTCCGCCAGCATGTCGTTCCACTGCCCGTCACTGGGAACTCCATTGCGATAAAACATCCTGAGCTCTTGAAACATTGTCTGCATATCCGTCCAACCGAGCTCAGCATCATAGACATCCCGAGTGTCCTTGTTCATGGCGGCTACAATGGCCCGCACCGTAGGCACATGGGATGCAAACCCTCCCATGTCGAACTCTTCGGAGATGTCATTGGCCGACAGGGCCCGTTGTCTGTGAGTGGTCAAAACCTTCTTGGCAAAAAAGTTGCTCACGCCCCGATTGTAAGCAAACGTGGTGATGGCGAACTCCGCCCAAGGATCCGCGGCCTGCCGTAAGAACTCGTTGAAGTCTACCGGTACGCCGTAGATCGTCTCGCGGGTGATGGTGATGCTCAAACCCGAAGAGAAGGCCGAGCTGATCCAATTGGGATCATCGGGATCGGCTCGGATGGCCGTGTAATCATCATGAAACGCATTGGACGGAAAGTAATCCTTGAAATGCTTGACACAGTCGTCAAAGTTGCCTTTTTCCTGCTGGTAAGGTCCATCCGGATGGGCGACAATCGGCCAATACCAGGTTTCGCCATCAATCATGAGTGGATTGTTCATATTGCCGGCTTCCGGGGGGACCACTCCGAGAGCGAAGTTTTCTTTGGTGCCCAGCGCCGCCATGTAATGGGGGTTGATTTTCAAAAACTCGTATACCAATCCAATCCCCATGGCGACATATTGGCCGGGGACATAGATACGTACGCCATCGACGGTATTGACGGGATAAGGCACCGCATCCACCTGACAAATGAGTATCTGGGTGGGATGGGGAGGGTTGTACATGATAAAGGTATCCGTAACCGGATCGATTTGTTGCGCATAATAACCGGCCTTGTCGTGGATCAAGTCGGCTTCAGTCAGATTGATCTTTCCCTTGCTCCAGGACGAAGGCAGTTTCAAGTGCTCGGGGTATATGATGTCGTCGGCTCTGGCATAATGGGCTTTGAAATTCGACGGTAGGGGTTGCGCTCCAGATTTGGTCCCTTTGATATCGAGCGTAACGCGTTTATCAAGCGGAAACAAGCTTTGCCAACCAAGACTGATCGTGGTGAGATTGCCATCCTGGGTAAAACCGACGGTGCCGTCCGGGCTGGTGATGGAGTCGATGCCGGACGTCGTGTTCAATGAAATCGACTGGATTGCGAAATAGCTACCGTTCCACACATAGCTTGTATTGACGTTGCCCGCCAAAAGTTTCCCTACAAATCGTACCTCGTCTTGTTGCATGGTTTTGTATGCCACACCCAACTCTCCCAATGGAGGATCGGGCAAAACCGGAGATCCTCCGTCCCCTTCTTCTGCACTCTTGACCAAAATATTTTCGGGTCTCGAATTTTGCGCTCCGGGCACACCCCCCCCGCCAAAGCTCACACTCCCGCCTGGCGGAATCACCCGATTCCAGCCGGCATGCCCGATGATGTAATGATTACCCTGATGGGATACCAAGGCAGCGCTCCACACAGACGTGATTTTCCAATCCCAATCAAACTCGAGCACCCAATCCGACAATGGTTTCTGAGAGGTGTTTTGGATAGTGGCCGAAAAATTGAAAGAAGATCCCCAATTCGAGATCTCGAAGCTCACCTCTGCCCGATCCGATCCGTCCGGTAGAATGGATCCGTCATCTTGATCCGATGGTTGACCGGGCAACGAGCAGGCTCCCGACAATAACAAAAACATGACTGGATAGAAAAACAATCTACCAAGACGATTCATGACGCCTCCCTTTTTGGCTCCCTTGATTTTTTCTCGCTAGACACTAAAAGCATTACCGGTCATAACCATACAAAAACTCTGCCCACATGCAAAGAAAAAAATCAACCTAAAAACCCACATGGATTTGGATGTACCCATTGAGCACCCCTAAACCCAAGTTCCTTAGATAACCACGTAACTGGTTGTTTTCATTAGCTCGATTACCTTCCAATGCGTTCACATATCTATATGTAACTCCTTGTTTTTGTTCCCCCCGCGCTTCACGCGGAGGGAACTTAGTTCTAAATGGTTACGGCTGGAGCATGTGCGTTTGCGATTTTTGCGACTTCTCATTCGTCAATATCGTGATGGTCGGCGAGTATGAAGCAGATCAAAAATAGATCTTGATGACACCCTGCAGAAAATTGCGTATATTAAAGTTCGTTGAAAAGATGGTTGGATTAAGGAGCGAATGACATGCGCTATGTGTTGCGATCATTTTTCAAGGAGATCGAGCTGATCCCGTTTTCTGAGCAAAAACCCGATGAGCGTTATCTCGACATGTTCGACTTTCATTCGGCCGTGCAGTATTTGCGCGCTTGCATGCATGACAATGAAAATATACACGCCATGAGAAGTCTATTGCATCACCAAATGCATCGCATCAGCCTCATGCATATGAGCGATCAGCAAGTCGTCGAGCAGTTGGCCGGTCATCTGATCAATCGGACTGTTTACGTCCGAGAAATCGATCACCGCATGTCGGGCTGGGGGTTTTGGGGTCCCACCCAATCCGCAGAGGAAGAAAAAACCAGTGATGACCAAGAAATGGTTCCAGAAACCGACTGGATCGAAATCCAGCTCGTCGACGGCCGGGACAAACCCATCTCAAACATAAAAATACGCGCCACCCTCGCGGGCGGACAAGTTGTCGAACAAATGGTAGACAAACAAGGTTTGCTGGCGCTCAATGAAGTAAACAAAGGCTCGTGTCAGATCGTGGTACCCAGACTTCAGGAACACCTCGCTTAGTAAACCCACCTATCATTCACCAACGACACAGATCACCTTGGTTCGTCAAGCTACCAGGTGATCAGACCCAAAAGAACCGGGGACTACCGCATCAAGTGGATGCGTGACTTTTTCTAGGCGTGCTGGAACTCGGCTTTGGCCCGGGGACCGTTTTTGAGGAAGTTGGTAATGCCGATCTTCATATCTTTGGTCTTGACGCATTCGCCAAACATTTTCGACTCGAACGCCAAACCCTCGTGCAGAGGTTTTTGACAGCCTTCCAACAAAGTCCGGCAAATGATGCCGTCGATGGCTTTGCTCAAGTGACCGATGTCGACCTCGGGCAACTTGGCCGGCACATGCATGGGCGCCTGGGAGATCGGCTCGAGCTTCACCTTGCCCGAGGCGGCGTCCTTGGCCAATTGGATGGCGGTATCGATCAACTCCAAAGCTTCCACCTCGGCCCTGAACAAGCCGATCCGAACGCCTTCTTCCGAAGAGATGGGTCTGGCTGTGCGAATCATCTCGGCGGCTTTTTCAACTCCCACCCATCTCGGCAACCTCTGGGTGCCACCGGCGCCCGGGATGATACCCAAGTTGGCTTCGGGCTGCCCGGCAGCGACCTTGAGTCCTTTCTTCACCAACAGAGTCGTGCAGCTCATGGCCAACTCCAACCCTCCGCCAAACGCCAATCCATTGAGCGCGCAAACAACCGGCTTGCCCAGGTTTTCAATCAACTCCCCGGCTTGCTTGGATTCATTCGTGGTGGCCTCGCCTTGCTCGGGGGTCTCGATCTTCGCCAAGAAATTCACATCGGCACCGGAAACAAACGCCTTGACCCCAAACCCCGACAACACCGCCGCCTTGATTCTGGCGTCGTTTTTGATGTTTTCGAAATGGGTTTTGATCTGGCCGAACACCTCTTGGTTGAGCGCGTTGAGCACTTTGGGTCTGCGAATGCGAATCCAGGCTACTTCGCCGACATCATGTCTGCGCACATAATTGATCTGCCAGGGCCGGCCCTCGGCAGCCTGCTTTTTCAAACACTCAGGCACCGGAAAATTGGGATGTTTCCGGGTGTAGTCCTCAACCAACGACAACGCCTGGGCCACCCCCAACTCGTTCATGAACGCAAACGGAGGCTTCATATCCAAGGCGATTTCGAGGGCCATTTCCAGATCGGACACACTCGTAATCCCGCTGTCCAGTATCTGTCCCACCAGGCCGAAGTAGGCTGCCCTGAGAGAATCGATGATGGGCTGTTTTTTTTCTGGAGAAATCTCTACTTTTTCACCTCTCTTCGCCACATCCCAAGGTTTGCCCGATGCAATGGCGTCTTTCATGATTTTGGGAGAATGGAACCAGGGATTGAGATGCTTGCCTTCCATCTCGAGCCCATGGTCGGTAAGCGGATTTCCACCTGTAAGGTTCATGGCGGTAAAAGATCCAATATTGAGACCTACGGCTTCCCGCGCGCACGAATCCACTTCTTTCACCGTCCCCAATCCTTCTTCGACACACAATGCGCTCGCCAAAAACATCCCTTCAAAAATCGGATCGACCGCATACCCATCGCGACTCTTCACATGGATGGGCACTTTGCCGATATACTCATACAAGCTCATCAATGTATGGGTCAGCTTGGGATCGGTATCCTTACCCGGAATGATCTCCACCATGGGGTTGCGTTCCGCCGGAAAGAAATAATGAATGACCACTGTGCGTTTTTTGTCCGCAATCTTCTCAAATATGACTTCAGGCTCCAGGTGTGACGAGTTGGACGCCAGGATCGCAGTGGGGGCACAGATCTTCTCGAGCTGTCCAAATATTTTTTGTTTTAGATCCAAGCTTTCAGAAGCGGCTTCCACCACAAAATCTGCGCCCGCAAGGTCATCATAATTGCTGGTAAACCGTACACCTTTCAACATCGCTGCGGCCATCGCGGGAGCAAAAGCCCCGGTTTCCTCGCCCTTTTTGACCTTCTTTTCGAGCTTGGCTCGGCCTTTTTGCAAAGCCTCCTCTACCACATCCACCACTACGACCTGCACGCCGTAGGAGTGAAATACTTTGGAAAAGTACAACGCAATGTCCGGACCGATTTGTCCGGAACCGATAACCCCAATCTTTTTGATCTCGAGGCCCCTGTACGCAAATGACATAGCTACCTCCCTTATTGTATTCGTTTGGGCGTCATTTTATTCGTTCCCGTATTAAAAATCCGTGCATACAAAAAAACGGATACGATCCCCGGAAAAACTTCAAATCCTTTCGATCTCCATATCAAAAACATTGTAATTTTGAACAACTACAACGCTGTACCCACCATACATGCCGCATCGCATTCGGCTACTTCACGCAATTGTCCGGCTTTACTTTGCTCTGCCGCGGCGTAGTTTATACATGGCTCCGCCACCCAGTCAAGCCAGATAAAATGTTTTCATCACAGTCCTCCTTGACCAAATAGATCCAAAAAGGATAGACTTAAAGTCGTGACAGAACATGATGTGGAGGATGGGCGTGAGTAGGATTCTGTACATCGAGGATGACGCGGAGACGCGCATAGCGGTAAGAAAAATTCTCGAAGCCTCCGGACTCACCGTCGACACCGTTTGGAACGGCGAAAAGGGAATCGAAGCCGCCATGAGCGGCGCTTTTGATTGCATCATCCTGGATTTGATGATGCCCGGCATGGACGGTTTTCAAGTCATGCACCAACTCAAAACCCAGGAAGCCACCCGCCATGTTCCCGTCGTGGTGCTTACCGCCAAATCGGACGACGAAATCCGCCTCCAGGCACTTTCGGCAGGTGCAACCGCCTATATACAAAAACCTTTCAATATCAATGATCTAGCTCAAACCATACAAAACGTAACCGGGTTGAAAAATCCGACCAGCAACAATTGAAGCTCAAACATCCATGAAATCCAATCATCCCATGGGTACCCAATGGCATAAATTCTCCGTCATCACCAATTCCGAGCACGCCGACGCGCTGGCATGCACTTTAATGGAACATGGAGCCGAAGGCATCGAGACCATCGATTCCACCCACCTCGAACCACCAGCCGATCTCAAGAAAGACCAGCTTGTTTTGTCCGCGTACTTTTCAACCCTTCCACTCGCCGAGCAAGCCGTGTACGCTCTCGAGATCTTCGTCCAAAACCTCGCGACACAATTTCCATCTGTTGTCTTTCAAAACCCGCAGATTGTGGATGTCCCCGATCGAGACTGGAACGAACAGTGGAAAGAGCATTTCATCGCTTTTCGCATTGGACGCTTCTACATTTACCCGGATTGGTCGATCCCACCTGCCGGAGAAAAAAACCTGGTCTGCATCAAACCAGCCATGGCTTTTGGAACCGGTCATCACCCAACCACCAAGCTTTGTCTCACGGTCATGGATAGATTTTTGCCTACCGAAAGCTTCCTGGACGTCGGCTGTGGCTCCGCCATATTGGCCGTGGCGGCTGCCCGAGGGGACGCCGGCACCATCCTGGCCGCTGATTGCGATCCCGAAGCCATCCAGGCGGCCCGTGAGAATCTGATTCTCAACCGGTTGGAAGACAAAATACAACTGCAGCACTCTGCGGCGAATCAACTCAGCGGAACATACACTTTGATCGCCGCCAACATTCTGTCTGCAACCCTGATAGGATCGGCGGCGCAAATCGCCGCCCGCGTGGCTTCGTCAGGCAGGTTATTGCTCTCGGGTTTGCTCTCGAACGAAGTGGAAGCAGTTTCGCAAATCTACCAGCAACAAGGCCTAAAGACCATAGAAGTCATACCTTTAGAAGAATGGGCTCTCATCCACATGCAAAAAGACGAGACACCCAGGTGATCAAGCACAGACTGCATATCCCCCCACACCGCTGGACAGACTGCATCCTGCTGCAAGCGGCTGAAAAACACTATCTCATAGATGTATTACGACAACCCTCGGACGCCGTCATTGAGATATTCGACGGATCCGACCGCACCGCCACTGCTGCCCTACACCAAGAAAACAACCAGTGGTCTTTGCGTCTCATAGAGAGCAGACAGGATCCAGACCCAGCTTCATCCGTATGTTTGGGAGTGGCGTTGTTGAAGGGTAAAAAATATGATGAGGTAATCAAACAGGCCACCGAAGTAGGTATCAGCTCATTTCAACCTTTCTTGTCTGAGCGCTCGGTTCCGAAGCCGGAAAAAAAGGGTTTGGAAAACAAAGAGGTACGCTGGAGGGCGCTGGCCGCCGAGGCTGCTCGACAAAGCTGCAGAACCTCCATCCCCACCATCGAATCACTCAAAACCTTTCAGGCGGTACTCAAGCAGGACCAAAGCCCCTACAAGGCAATCCTGCATGCAGGCATCACCAAAGCCACCCTACACAACTGGCTCGACGGCTTGGCTCCACCCAGACACACTACGTTGTTGGTGGGACCGGAAGGAGGGTTTTCGCCCGCGGAAATCGAGCAGGCCTGCAATGCCGGATTTGAACCGGTGGGATTGGAGCTTCCGATCCTCAGGGCGCAGACGGCGGCGGTCGTGGCCGCGGCCTTCATATGCTGCCGAAAATAGATCCTCCCGAGGCGGTCCGGCTACTCCTGCAAACCATCTCGAAATGCTCGTCTCGGCGCTTCGATGACTTCGATTCCTTTGGGTATGTCAAAATCGAAGACTTTCTTTTGGATGCCGATATTTCTAGAAACCTTTGAAAATACAATATGATTGATATTGCCGCCCGGATCTTGTACGCTGGTTTCCATGACCTGATAGGTCTGTTTGTCGACCACGAAAGTAAGCTTTGAAAACTGAGCCTTTTTTTTCGGCTCCAACAGCAAAACATATCGATTGGATTGCTCCTTTTCGTTCTCCTGGGCAAACGATATCCGAAACTCTTCGGACAGCTTTCCTCTGCCCCATAAAAACGTTACCGCCGTCGACAATGACGAGCTTTTGAAGCTGCGATCGACAATGACTTGCTCCAGGTCGGGATCGTAGATATACAACGATTTTCCGTTGGCTACGAAGTGCTTGGGCTTGGGTTTTTTGTAATCCCAACGCATCATGCCGGGCTTTTTGATATATACAAATCCCGAGGAGACTTTCTTTTTACCGAAAATCTGCGATGTGTACGTCTGGGTAAAAGCAGCCTGAAAATCTTTGGTGGCGTCATACAGCTTTTGGATTCGCTCGGTTACTTGATCCGCTTGCAATGTTTCGGCTTTTCCCCAGCAAGATAACCACAATGTCACCATCCCTACCGAAATGATCGTTGCCGTCGTTTTCATGCACCGTCTCCTTCCTGTCATGATCTTGGGACGCCGGTTGGATTAGAAAGATTCATTATCCTCTACCATCTCGGCCGTCAGATCATACGCGTGCGCATCGACGATCCGCACCGAGCAAATCGAACCCGGTTTACACGCGCCATACACTGTCGTGTGTCCATCCACTTCGGGAGCCTGATTCCAAGCCCGGGCCGAAAAACAGTCTTCTGAGACCTTACTTTCGATCAACACATCCTGCCGGGTTCCTACCAGAGTTGCGTGATATGCACCTGCTATCTCAGCCTGCAAAGACATGAGCCGATCCCGGCGCTGTTTGGCCAACTCGGATGGAACTTGATCCGACAAAACCGCAGCCTCGGTTCCTTCTTCGGGAGAGAAAGTAAACACTCCCAATCTCTCAAATCGACATGCCTGCACCCAATCCAACAATCGTTCGAACGCTTCGTCGGTTTCTCCTGGAAATCCGGTCATGAGCGTACTGCGCAACACCACACCGGGTATTCTCTCTCGTATACGACGTACCAACTCGTATCCGATCTTGGCATCGGCCGCACGCCGCATCCTGCGTAAAATCAAAGTATCCGCATGCTGGTACGGCAGGTCCAGATAGGGCAGTAAATTTTTATGTTGTTCAAACAGTTCCATCAATCTATCGGATAGTTGTGAGGGAAAATAATACATCAACCTCACCCACTCGACACCGGCAGTACCACACAAGGCTTCAACCAGATCGGCAATCTCGGGTTTGCCGTCCAGATCCGCCCCCCAATCAGCCAGATCTTGCGCAACCAACACGAGTTCTTTGACACCTACTCCGACCAGATTTTCGGCTTGTTGCACCAAATCGTCCAGAGTCATGCTTCTTTGGGGACCCCTTAGCTTGGGTATGAGACAGAAACTGCATTTTCGATTGCATCCCTCCGCAACTTTGAGATAAGCCGCTCCCAAAGAAAGCGAATTGACCCGGGGTGTGGCCGCGTGAGGCAACAAGCCCTTTTGCATCGATCCAGCGTAGGTCTCCCCCTGTAAGGAGCCGTCGAGCATCGCTTTGAGGCGAGGTCCGAGCTTTGACAACTCTTCGGAACCTAAAAACAAATCAACTTCACCCAGCTCTTTTATCAAGTCACGACCATAGCGAGCCGCGAGACATCCGGTGACAACCAAAAGCTCGCAACGTCCGTCCAATCTTTGACGTCCCAACTCGATAATGGTATCCAGCGACTCGCTGACCGCATCTTGGACGAAAGCGCAGGTGTTGATGACAATGACATCGGCTTCATCCGGCGTCGCAACACACTGAAATCCCTCCTCTGCCAGAGAAGCCCAACCAACTTCCGAGTCCACCCGATTTTTGGGACATCCCAGTGTCACCATGTAAAAAGTCGTGCTCACAACATTTTCCCTCGTGGTAGGTTTCAATCGCCACGCACCGATCTGAAGATTTCCGGCCGATCGGCATGCCAACGCATGTACGCCCGGACTCCATCCTCCCAATCCACAGACGTATGAAATCCCATAGCCTTCTCGATCTTTTGGATATCGGCAAAGGTATGCGGCATCTCTCCGGGCCTGGGCGGTAGGTTTTTGGTCCGGTATGTCTTTCCGGCTATCCAGGAAACCAACTCGGCCACTTGAGCCAACGTGGTGGTTTTGCCCGATCCGAGGTTGAAGATCCGAAATCCGTCCGGTCGATTTAACCCGCTCATAAGCGCGAGCACCGCATCGTCGACATGCAGCATATCCCGCGACGCCGTGCCGTCACCAAGCAGAGGAAGCGGCTCATCGAGCTCGGTCGCGCGCGCCAAGGCCGGTAAAAAGTTTGTTGCATCCTGCCCGGGACCATATAAAGAAAATATACGTAAAATCGTGACCGTAAGCTTGGTGCCGGCAACCATTGATCGGGCGATCAGCTCGGCCGATCTCAACGCCGCTCCCAACACCGAAAGAGGCTCTTCGCAAGGATCACTCTCCTTAAACGGAAAAACCCGTGAGCCTCCATAGACATGGGATGACGATCCAAACACCAGGTGAGCTACTTTTGCAATCAGGCAGGCCTTGACCACATTCGCCATGCCGACGCTGTACAAATAGAGACATTGCTGCGCCTGGGAATCGGCCCATTCCAGGTCTTTTTTGGAGGCCAAATGCACCACCGCATCCGGACGGGCATCCCGCATGCAAGCCGACAACCCATCAAAATCGGTCACATCCCCCTGTACGAACCTGAAGCGTTCATTCTGCTCCAATGCCGCCAGGCGTGCTCTTTGCGAGCCTGCATGCCGCTGCTCGTCCAAAACATCATATCCAACTACTTCGATTTTCACCCGAAGCATTGACTCGATCAGCCTGCTTCCCAAAAAACCCGCCCCGCCGGTAACCAACACTTTCATTGACACACCCCGCTTCTGCCGATTGCAATGTGCTCAAAACCTGAAGATCGCATGCGTTGCGGATCGTAGAGATTGCGTCCATCAAATACCACCGCCTGCTTCATGAGAGCTTTCAAGCGCTCGAAATCCGGCCTTCGAAAAGCGTTCCACTCGGTCACCACAACGAGCGCGTCCGCGCCTTGACAACACGCATATCCATCAGCGCAAAACATCACCTTGTCGCCCAACAATGCCTCGGCATTCTTCATGGCTTCAGGATCATAGGCGCGTACCCGGGCACCGGCCGCCAACAAATCATCAATAAGGGTCAGCGCGGGCGATTCCCGGATATCATCGGTGCGAGGCTTGAAAGACAACCCCCAAACGGCAAACGTTTTCGCCTCGAGATTGACACCGAATCTGGCTCGAATTTTTTCGGTTAAAAGGTGTTTTTGTCTCTCGTTGGCCCGATCGGTCGCCTCGACAAGATGCAGGTCAACTCCATATTCTTGTCCGCAGTGCAACAATGCGCGGACATCTTTTGGAAAGCAACTACCCCCATAGCCCGGTCCGGGAAACAAAAAAGAATGCCCGATGCGTTTGTCACTGCCGATCCCGTAGCGGATCATTTCCACATCCGCTCCTAGCGCATCGCACAAAATCGATAATTCGTTCATAAACGAGATACGTGAGGCCAGAAGACAGTTGGCGGCATACTTGGTAAGCTCGGCGCTGGCGCAGTCCATGAACAATATCGGATTGCCGGTACGAACGAACGGAGCATACAGATCAAAGAGCATTCTCTTGGTCTCGTCGTCCTCTGTGCCGATTACCACCCGGTCGGGATGTAAAAAATCCGTCACCGCCGCACCTTCTTTGAGAAATTCCGGGTTGCTCGCCACGGTGCAAGGCACATGGGTGTGTTGTGCAATGATTTCTCGCACCTTCTTGGCCGTACCCACCGGGACCGTGCTTTTGGTCACCACCACCAACGGCTTGGTCATAGCCCGACCGATCTCTTCGGCCACGTGTAAGACATGCGAGAGATCCGCAGATCCATCCTCTCCCTGGGGAGTACCGACCGCGATGAACACCACTTTTGATTCGCCGAGCACGGTAGCGAGCTTATCGGAAAACGACAACCGTTTTTCCCGGATGTTGCGCTCGAGCAAATCCTTCAGGCCGGGCTCGTAAAAAGGAACCTCCCCGCGATGTAACATCGACAGCTTGTTTTGATCTTTTTCGATGATGGTTACATCATGCCCCGTCTCGGCAAAGCAAGATCCGGTTACCAATCCGACATACCCAGCACCCACCATTGTAATGCGCATCAAAAACCTCCCAGACTGTAAAGCATCACAACCTATGTTTCTGAACCATTTACCACCTTATTCGACCTATGACCAACCCGCCAAACGCCAACCAAGTCTATGCCTTGCCATTTTGGCTTGTCAACCGGTATGCATACGAGTCAAAATGATCGACTGGGAGATAAATGAATCATTCTTTTCGAAAAATTATTTATCTGGCTTTATGCATTGCGGCCTCTTCGGGAGGATGTCCATCCCAAAACAGACCCATCGTAACCATCTTCCATGCCGCCAGCCTTTCGCCCTTCCTCGAAGCATTGGGAAAACAGATACAACCGGGTGATCTACGCATCGAGCTATGCCTGGAACCCAGCGGATCTCAAGTCGCCGCTCGAAAAGTATCCGAGCTCCATCGAACCGCCGATCTCGTCATGGTGGCGGACAAAAACATCATCGATGCAATCCTCATCCCCAAACACGCTTCATCCAACCTCGTGTTTGCCACCAACGAGATTGTTTTGGCCCATGCGCAGCACTCTCGATACACCGACAGGGTGCATTCAGGCAACTGGTTTCGGATCCTGCAAAAACCCGATGTACGCTTCGGCAGGGCGAACGAGCATCTGGCGCCCATCGGTTACCAAACCTTGCACGCTTTGCATCTTGCCCAGATGTATTACGGACAAGAGCATACTGGGAAAGATCTGGCCGCCCGCCTAAAAAACCGCTGCAAACCCGAGCACATCACTCCCGATGTCGGTGAGTTGATCACGCTGCTTCAGGCTCGTGTTCTGGATTATGCGTTTGTGTTTCGTTCCCTGGCAGAGCGCCACAACCTGAAATTCGTTCGCCTGCCGGAAGAGTGCAACCTCTCCAATCCACAATTGAATCATCTCTACAGCCAGGCAACCACCCAGGTTCGAATGAAATCCAATCAAGAACCGGTGAAAATCCATGGCGAGGCAATCCAATTCAGCCTGGCGATTCCTAAAAACGCCCGAAATCCCGCTGGTGCCCGGAAAGTGATCGATCTCCTGCTCGGACCTTTCGGTCGAGATTTACTAAGGCGGTATGGATTTCATCCCTTGAACCAGGGCAAATCAGAGGCAACCGGAGTTGTGCCGCCTCAACCTACTCTTGGAGACAATCCATAATGCCCTCCAGAAGCCTTGCTATCACCGGGGTAGTACTCATAGGGTTTGTACACCTCATTACGGGCCTACTGCCCGATCCACCACTTTCCAACCCCACCAACTTGGTCATGCTGGTTGCCAATCTGTATGTCTTCTTTTGCGCCTGCCTGGTGTTGAGAGACGAATCCAACCCGGGCGTCGGCCTATTCGTCGCAGGCTATATGGTGCTTTTTCTGTTGGTGCTGGTACTGCTGGAGCGTGAATCGCTCTTCATCCTGCTCATCATTCTGTATGCCAGTGTGTACCGGATCAAAGTGCTTTTAGGTGTGTTTGCGATATTTATCTTTTCTTTCGTTTTGGCACAACCCTATGCCGTAGAGACGTTCATCCCTCTGGCGTCCGCGGTCTTGGCTGTCTGGAAAATCAGAAAAAATTCGGCTTCGGGGTTTACGGTTTTCTGCCTCGCAATCGGTCTATTCGGGTTGATGATCATCGCAATTCCTCTCATACATCTTTGCATCCAGGATTCCCCTCGCACCTTACAGTTCGTGCTGATGCGCCCCGAGGTTCAACAAGCCATCTGGCTCAGTCTGTTTTCTTCGGCTTTATCAACCGGACTGGTTGCTCTCTGGGGGATACCGTTGGCCTATGCGTTGGCGAGAAGCGAGTTTCGCGGCAAGGGACTCATCGAGTCATTGATCGATGTCCCCATACTGGTGCCTCAATCGGTCGTGGGCATCGCATTGCTCGCCATCCTGGGTCCGGGCGCCCCTCTGGGCAATGTACTCGACGAGCTGGGATTATCTCCGGCAGGCAACTTCGCCGGCATCGTATTGGCTCAAACCTTCGTCTCCTGTCCGTTTCTCATCAAATCGGCTCAAAACGCTTTCGAATCCGTACCGACCCATTTTGAAGACGTATCCAGGACCCTGGGAGCGGGGGCGGCCAAGACTTTTTTTCTCGTGACAACCCCTTTGGCCTCCCGCGGAATCTTGACGGGCGTGATCTTGGCCTGGGCGCGCTCCATAAGCGAGTTCGGCACCTTGATCCTGTTTGCCTCCCATCCGCAAACCGCACCCATCTTGGTGCACAACGAATTTCTCAAGGCCGGCATCAGCGAGAGTCGGCCCATAGCGGTACTTTTGCTGTTGGCGTGTCTTTGGATCTTCATCATACTACAGTTCGGCAAAACCTTGTTACCCGGCGCGTCTCGAAGCAAAACCGCGAAACCCCGGCTCATTCGATAGGAGGGAGACGGCTTGCTGGAAATACGTAAGCTCGATCGAAAATTCGGCCCGTTCAGCCTAAAAGCCATCGACCTCAAAGTCGAATCCGGAACGTACTCCGTGGTGCTGGGGCCATCGGGCTGCGGCAAATCATTGCTGCTTTCAACCATTGCGGGGATGTATCGACCCGATCAAGGAGAAATCTTGATACACGGCCGGCCCATAACCCACCTGCCACCCGAAAATCGTCCCCTGGGACTGGTTTTCCAAAAACCTTCTCTGTTTCCCCATCTGGATGTCGCCGGCAACATCATGTACGGTTTACGGATAGCGGGCGCCAAGCAGGCCGAGAGACAATACCGACTCGAGGAGATGGTGGAAGCTTTCGGACTGCAATCGTTGGTTCATAAACCAATCGAATCACTCAGTGGCGGTGAGGCACAAAAAGTCGTCTTGGCGCGAACTTTAGCGCTGCGCCCAAAAGTATTGCTTCTGGACGAACCCCTCAGCCAGCTGGATCACAACACGAGATTGCATCTTCAAGAAGAGCTATCCAACCTGCATGCAGCCTTCGAGCTTACTACCTTGCATGTGACCCACTCGCGGGAAGAAGCCTACCGGCTGGGCATGCGTTACACCGTCATGCTGGCGGGCCGCGTCCTACAGAGTGGGAAAAAAGATGAGCTGATGCAGACGCCTTCTTGCAGATACGTAAGCCGGTTCTTGGGCATCGACGACGATATCCAACCACCCAACCCGGCGGCCTGTACCCAGGCCTGCCTGCGCAACGAGGCATTTTGTGATCGAATCGATTCATTCGATTAATATGGTGGTGTGATGGAATCAAACTATTTACCGCTTTGGAAAACCATCGAATCACCCCTGGCGTCTCTGGACGAAAGCCATGTGGAGTTGTTTTCTCTGCTGGTGTTGTTTCTGCTATCCAGCATGATGATGTGGGCCAAAAAGAAACGCCAACTCATCCGCCACAGCGTACAAATCGCATCCATCCTGGTATTTTTTTATATCGTCTACTCCTGCCTCGGCGTGTTTGGTATGATCAGAAACACGTTGCACGGGCTTTCATTGATAGGAACCGTATTTACAGAATCTTTCTTCTGGATGAGCTTACCGGTGGTGGTCATCGCCTTCAGCCTCACCACCGGACCAGGTTTTTGCGGTTGGATCTGCCCTACCGGAACATTCCAGGAAGCCGCCGCGGCTTTGAGAGAGCTCTACTACAAACACATGGGATCGCGCACTCCGATCAACCCGCATCGGATCAATCGATCTGTGGGATCTTTGATTTCCATCATCATCTTCTTCATAGGCTTTGCCGGCCTGATCTTTTGGTTGGGCACGGCGAAACGTTTTTATATCGAAGACTCCAGCTTATTTTGGGCGGCATCCCTCATCATGTTGCTGTTTCTGGTCGTCAGCCGGGCCGCAGACGATCGCAAGTTACGATCACTTCGAACTTTGAGCTTTGTCATTATCGTCGTATCCGCTCTGATGAAAACCGCCATCGTGTCACCGGTACATTTTGCGTTTGCCGATGTACGAGATCCGGCATCCGCTTTGACCACCCTGGTGTTGGTGGTGGCGTCCGGATTTGTAAGCCGTGCCTGGTGTCGCTACATCTGTCCCTGGGGCTATCTCATGGGTGCAATCCATCGGATTTCCCGCCTAAGAGTAAAAGAGAAGACCGGTTGCACCCGATGCGGCACATGCGATCGAGTCTGCCGGGTCGAGGCAATTCGATCCGGGTGCGTGGATCTCAACTCCTGTCAATTGTGCCTATCTTGTGTCGATCACTGTCCCGAGAAAGCCCTGGAGCTCGTAGATGTCTGGAAAAAAAATCATTGAAAGCTCCATACTCGGCCTGCCGGCCATCCTCGCGGCCCTTATCATGTTCACCAAAATTGAAGCCGCTGCAAACGACTGGAGACAAAGCAGACTCGATGCCGAAAACACGGCCGGCCTTCGCACGGAAAGCCAAATCGCATGCAAACCCCAATCCTGGAGCTTCAAGCTCGACCAACATGTCTGGGGTTATCAGCCCGCCATGGCGGTGTGGTCTTCGGCTTCGCTGGCGGTCATCGAAGATCGAGCAGTGGTTGCCGTCGGATCCTACGATCACAACGTGTATCTGTTCAATGCGTGCAACGGGGAGCAGTTATGGAGATATACAACCGGAGGTGGAGTGTACCAAGCTCCGGTCATCCGACACGACGGGCAACGCACTTGGATCTATGCAACTTCATCAGACCGGCTCGCGTATGGATTGGACGCGGTCACGGGCGAGAGAATCTGGAGTACCGCGGTGTATGCCTACCGACCCACCTTGGGTGGAGCCCGGCTTTCATCCCCCTCGGTCGGGTATGTAAGGCAGACCCCGGCCGTATTCGTGGGCTTTTGGGTATTCGACAAATCTTTAAAGCACAACCTGCAACAAGGCGGGCTTACGGCGCTCGAAGCATCCAGTGGGAAGATCCTGTGGAATGTCGAGTTTTTGGACAATCGAGTATCCGCTCCCTTGTACGTCTCCGGCCGGAATGATCATGCAATGATACTGATATCGTCCGAAGACGGCAACTTGCGGGCTTTGGATGCAGACACCGGTAGAGTGCTCTGGCACCACCGGGAGATTGAACCCATCATGGGATCTGCGGCCTGGTTTCAATCAAACCACGGACCCAGAGTCATCATCGGATCCCATTTCGGAAAAATCCGCTGTTTGGATGCCGCCGATGGCCGGCAAATATGGAGTTTTAAAACCGGCAATTGGGTTACCGGTTCGCCCACAGTCTATGAGGTAGGACAACGCAAGATGATCGCGGTAGGATCCTATGATCAGAACGTGTACGGATTGGATGCGGAAACCGGGCGCAAAATATGGAGCAGCTCCACCTCGGGTCCGGTGTACTCCGGGATTGCATTCATCCAACGAGCGGATCCCATCGTGCTGGCAAGCTCTTTCGATCACCACTTGTACGGAATTTCCGCAGCGACCGGCAAACCATATTTCGCAATCCCCACAGGATCCCCGATTTGGGATGCGATCCCCTTGGGTGAAAACCCGTGGTCATCACCCGTGGCAGCCTACATCGGCGATACCTGGATGATCTACCATGGGTCGTATGATGCTACTCTGTACGCCGTGACGCTCGAGCAGGCCTTACAGGCAGGTTTACCGAATTCACGGTTCGATTTTAGCTATTGGATCACCATGCTCATCGTCATGGGAGTCACGGCGATGTTGGCCTGGCTGAAGGGAAAACCAAGCTCCGGCCGAAAAACCTGAGTCTGGAGCATCCTACAAGCGTGCATCCACGTCGGCATCGAATTCTTTTCGATCAATGACTCCGTTGTTGTCTTGGTCAAACGCTTTGAACATTTTTTTGATGGCGTCTTTTGAGGTTTTCTTTTTCGTACGTTTGCTCTCTTTCTCGACAAACGCAGAAAAATCGGATGGAGATATGGTTTTGGGTGCTTTATCCGACCCTGCTAGAGATTTGAAAAATGCATCCCGGGAACCCGCACCCTTCCCGGCGGCTTTCAAGCTTGGCGAAGCTTGCTTCAAAGCCTTGCTGCTGCTGTAACATTTTTTACATGTATTGTACAACGGTCCCATACATTCGACGCAGGCCTCTCCTTCGGTTACTACACAAGCGGCGGCACAGGCCGTACAGATCCCGGCGCACTTGAACCACTCTCCGGTATCACAGTGTGTATCTTCACATTGTTTGTTGCATCCCCGATCACAGTTGCAACAAAAAATATTGCAGGGTCCATTGCCACAACAACCAAAATTACCCTTTCTTTTACAACACACGGCAGAAGCGTCCGGCGCCGCTCCAACCACAATCCATACGATCATAAGGAAACCACCAACCATCCCGTGCAACTTTCGTCCCAAATCCAACGAAAAAACCGCTCTCATGACCTACCCCCTTTTGAAAGTGAATCAAAGTTACTGGATTGGTTGGGTATTCTCCTTCATATCGATATGGATGTCAATTGGATTCGGCCGGTCTGTCCGAAATACAATTTTCTCACACTCCTCACGATCTCCCGAGGAATCAACTTGAGATAACCTACCGTAAAGCCGGAGATAAAAACATTGATTCCATCCCGTATGGTAACCGTTCACCCGAGGTAGCGGCATCGGTAATTTTAGCGCGCAATGGTGCATATCGAATCCGATCTTCCATCCGTCACCTCAATCCTTCAATCCGTTCTCGAGATAGTCGGGATTGACTTTCAATGACAACCGGGGCAGTTCGGATCCGTTCAGATAGGCGAAGCGGGCGAAGGCCGCCGTCACTCTTTTCGCATATCGGCGGGACTCGGACCAGGGGATCGCCTCGACAAACGCATCCAGCTGCAAATGACCGTTTTGCTTGCACCAAGATTTCATGGCTGCGCTGCCGGCGTTGTAGGCCGATGCAGCCAAAGGCCACTGGCCGCGAAACATCTCGACCAAACGTTCGAGATACCAAGCCGCCATACGCAGGTTGTATTGGGGATCAAACAGATCACCGTCTTGGTAGTCGATACCCATCTGAAGGGCAATCTTTTCAGCCGTCTCAGGGGTCAATTGCATCAAGCCCCGCGCGTCGGCAACCGAGCGCGCCAAGGGGTCGAAACCACTTTCCGTGCGCATAACAGCCGAAAGAAACCGCGCCAGTGTTTGACGCACGCCGGTGGTTTTTTTCACCCAGTCGACCACCCTCGAGGGATACGCATACTCCCACACTACCAGAGATTTTTTATCTGGAAGTTGTCGAAGCCGGCCACTGTCGCGGGTTACGGCCAGCAACCAGGGCCGATGATAGTCACCGATTTGATGGTACGCCCGCATAAAGGCATAACGCTCATGATCGGATCGATGCGCCGCAATCCACGACTTTTCTTTTTGCCTGAGCAACCGTACACTCATGCCGTAAAGCCCGACCCGGAATAACTCCTGGGCCCGCTCAAACCAAGCCCCACTCAAAACAGATGCAGGGGCAAGAAAGGTCGGCTTTTTTTCCACCGGAAAACGCCTCCCCAACCGGGCCGCAGCCAACAAAGCATACCAACTCAGCGGAGCTTTGCGGATGGCTTTGGTCCAAAACTTCTCGGCTCGATCCGTCTGATCCAAGGCTTTTGCAGCCACTCCGCTCCAGTAATCCGCCTGGGCTCCTACCGCTGCGTCCAGAAAAGCTGTATTCGGTCTCAAGGTCTCGATGACCTCTTCCCACTTTTCGGCTCGAAGATGACACCAGGCAACAAACCAACGGGCCTGATCGGCCCAGGTGGTTCTGGGGTATTCACGCCATACACGCATAAGCAAAGGGGATGCCCTCTCACATCTGCCTCGATTGAGCTCGAGCCAACCCGCAAACATGAGCGCCTGACCCGAATATTTTCCTCGGGGATATTTTTCTACCAACTTCAAGTGATTTTCCACGGCCTCGGCATCTCGGTCCAAGCGGCCCAGTGCCCGGGAGGCATAAAACCAGGCCCGCTGAAAGAGATCTTCGTCATCCGTAAGAGTTTGGGCCAAGCTCAACATGCGGTAGGACTCCAGATAACGATCCCGCATGTCGAACAGTATCCTGCCGGTAAGATAGGCAAGTCGGCCTCGATCTGGATCCGATTGAGGATCAGGCAGGCCGTTCAATACCCTAAGTGCATACTCCCATTTTCGTTTTCTATGCAGATCCGAAGCCATGCGCAATCCCAGCCTGAATTCGATTTTTGTATCCGGGTTTTTGAAAAACCGGGTTGCGATCAAGGGATGCTCCGAATACCCGGAATACAATTTCTCCAAAAGATTCTCTGCTTGCTTGAAATGACCGGATCGCCTGAGAGCCCGTATCTGAACCAACCAACCCACCACCGGATCCACACGAGGATCTTGTGCCGATTTCGAGGCTTTTCGGTACGCCTCGAATGCCGGTTGTTTTTTACCCAGTACAGCAAGACAATCGGCCTTTTTATAGGCAGAAAGCGTCGCCAGGCAACTTTTGGGATAGCGTTGCAGCAGGTTTGCATAGCACGTGTAGGCCTTGGCCGTATCGCGGGCAAAAAAGAGACACTGACACGCTACAAACATCGCAGCGTCTGGATTGAGAAGTCTGGTCGTATTCATCGATCCGGCAAGCGATGCACAGGTTGAAAAACGGCCCCGGCGATACAAATCGACCATCTTCGAAAGTATTTGAGTATCGGCTCCCGGCTGGTTTTCGGTTGCCGGCGCCAAGCGGGGATGTGCAAAAGCGTCCACCCAAAATACAATGATGATCAAGGCCACCCGTACCATGTGTGGATATGTTACGATCCAAACCGGAAATCACGCAAGTTCACGCTCCGGCGTGCGCCCCCGTACGACTCTTTTCCCCGGAAAAACCCCTTTGACATTGCTTGTGATATCATATTTACACTAGAATCAGATCTACCAAGGCGATGCCATGTCAAGCGACCAAAAACAACTCGAACAATATGTAGACTTCCTCAAATCCGAGGATCTATCATTCGGAATCGAGGATCGATCTCTTCGCTACATTGTATCCGAAACCCTGGCTTCAAAAAGCTGTAGAGCTTTGATGGAAGACAGCAACGCCAACCAATCCGGGCTCGGATCTTCACATCTTCTACGAATTCGAAGGGCCGTATACCGCTACGAGACCTTTTATGATTCTTCCCGAAAAAACCATAGTCTTTGGTCGGATACCGAAAAAATCATGGCCGAGCGGTTCGCGCATCGCACAGCCCAAACCCCGAAGCATATCCCGGCACTTCAATCCGCTTTTACGACCCTATCGGCATTTGCACAAAAGCACGGTAGAATCCGTATCCACCTCAAACAACCCGAAAAAGCACGTCATCTCCAACTCGATCACCTCGCCGACCACACGGAAGGCTGCCAAGACATCCCTCCCCATCGATGGTTTGCAGCGGCACGCGGCGTATCGGACAACGCGCTATGGATGGAGGTGCTGTGCCCACAAGAGGAAGTAAAAAAGGCCCTCGGTAGGCTTACCACCCAGGCATACACGGAGGAGCTCACCCGCTCGATCGCCAAACCGGTTTTGGATCATATCGCCAAACGTTCGGAAAGACAGGTCATTCGAACGGCTGCCGAAAGCCTGTATGCGCTGATGAGCAAAGCCCCCATCAACAGTCCGGTAGCAGGCCTCGCTACGGATGCAAAACATATCTATGTGAAAATCGTAGGCGACAGGATCGATAATGAGCACGTACAGTTTTCAACCAACGATTTTCAAGGTGTTCGTGATTGGCTCCATCGACGTCGGATCGAACACGCGGCCGTTGTGCGTTTGACTCGAAATGTCACGGTTGCTCCATTGATGCAGTTTCTGGCGCAACACGGCATGGTGGTCGAACCGGCCCGTGAAGCCGGTCTGATGAAGCAAGCCAAACAGATCCCGGGTTCAATCAAATTTGCGGCCGCGGAGGTTGCGGCCCGCAGATTTCGCGATCCATTAGAAGGATTTGCGGGCCTCGAATCGGATCAATTGGGGTTGGGCGAATACTTGGATCGGGTTGATCCCCTCCGATTGAAAAAAGCGCTGGAAGATGCAAGGGATATCGCCGCATGGGAGCGAGATCATGGAAAGAAACAAAGTCCTTCGGCCCGAGGCATATCCGGCGCATCCGTGCTCACCGATATTGAGGATCTCAGACCGGGTATGGAGATGACCGGAACCGTGTCCAACCTCACTCATTTCGGAGCATTTGTCGAATTGGGATTTGCGGTCCAGGGTCTGGTGCATCTTTCCGAGCTTTCCGACCACTTTATCAAGCACCCTTCCGAAGTCGTACAACCGGGAGATAGAGTTAGGGTAAAAATTGTGGCTGTAGATCAAGCCACGCAACGCATTTCTCTCTCCATGCGCATGGAAAGACCGGCCAAAGCCAAAAAACCCCTGGAGAAGCGAAAAGCCGCCCTGCAGGCGTTGGATAAGCTTTTCGGAAAATAGTTGCATGGTGAACATTTTCGCCCTAGACACATGGGATTCACTTCAGTAGGATGGCGCCGGGTCTGCGGGAGGGGTAAAAAGTAACAAAAAGGGATAAGAATGGAAAAATTTTTCAATCCTCGAAGCATCGCGGTGGTAGGCGTATCCGAAGATCCGCGCAACTTGGGCCGTAACATCACGAAAAACCTACACGAATTCAGCTTTGACGGCATTCTCTATTTGGTCGGCCCTCGGGGAGGCACGGCTTTCGGACGCAGAATCCACAAATCCGTAGCCGACATTCCGGATCAAGTAGATCTGGCCGTCATCATGGTCCCGGCCCGACATGTCGCCAGCGTGCTCGAAGAATGCGGGCAAAAAGGCATCCAGCGGGCGGTGATCGAAACCGCAGGATTTTCGGAATACGGAAAGGAAGGCCGGCAACTCGAGAGCCAAATCCTGGAAGTGGTGAAAAAATACGACATGCGTTTCATCGGACCCAACTGCATCGGGGTTATTAACATGAAAAACGGCATGGCGGTGCCGTTTCCGGCGCTCAAGGATGTCATCCCGCGCGGTAAAATATCGATTATTTCCCAGAGTGGTGGAGTGGGTCTCGATTATCTCAATGTCTTGGCGTCTGAAAATTTGGGTCTATCAAAGTTTGCCAGTATCGGCAACAAGCTCAATGTAGACGAATGCGATCTGCTCGAATACCTGATTCAGGATGACGATACCGAGATCATATGCATGTACTTGGAAAGCATCGTGAATGGAGAAAGACTGATGCGTTTGGCACGCTCCACTTCCAAGCCCATCCTGTTGCACAAATCCAACATCGGTCATCTCGCCCAACAGATCGCCCAATCCCACACAGCATCTTTGTCCGGTGATGACGAAGTGGTCAGCGCGGCCCTCAAACAAGTCGGCATAGCCCGCTTCCAAGATGAACATACTCTTCTCAACTATTTGAAAATCCTACCACTTCCTCCTATGCGGGGCAACCGCTTGGCGGTGCTTTCCCGCTCCGGCGGGCACGCGGTGATCGCCGCGGATGCTTGCGAAAAAACCGGCTTTTTACTGACTCCTTTTCCCGAGCCATTTTTGAGGGAAATCGAAAAGCACTTTCGCGCAAGCGTCATTCGCCTCACCAATCCACTCGATTTAGGTGATTTGTTTGATTATGAAGTGTATTCAAGAATCGTCGACGAAACCTTGAAGCTCCCCGAAGTCGACGGAGTTGTTTTTTTGCATACATACATTTCGGCGACCGAGCGGGAAAACTCCCGCGCGTTGCTCGAAAAACTCGAGGAATTCTCCGTATTGCACGGAAAACCGGTTGCGGCCTGTGTCTCCACAGACGGCGAAGAGATGTCTATTCTTAGAAAAACGCTTCCAAACCCGGTATTTACCGCACCTGAAGAGACCATCACCGCGCTGGCTTTGTTACGGGATTTCAAACATGACGCCCAACCGACACCCAAAACCCCTCCGGGAAACTCGGCCGACAAAGAGATACGAGCCATCCTCGCAAACAGCTCCAAGTCGAAAAGCCCGGTACTCTTGGATCAGGCTCTTCAAATCATCAAATCCTGCGGCATCGGCATCGCCCGGCATCAAACGGTCTACAGCCTCCCCGAAACCTTGAAAGCCGCAGAAGAAATCGGTTGGCCGGTGGCCCTGAAACTTATTTCACAAGGCGCCTCTCACAAATCCGATGTGGGGGGAATCAAGATCAACATCAATTCTCCTGAACAGTTACATCAAGCTTACCATGAGCTGGATCAAGCCGGTAAAAATATCAAATCTTCGGGCCGATGTTGCGTGCTGGTTCAGTCCATGCAAAAAAACGGATTGGAGCTCATCCTGGGAGCCAAACAAGATCCCACCTTCGGCCCGGTGGTGCTCATCGGGTTAGGAGGGATTTTCGTCGAGTTGCTCAAAGACGTATCCATGCGGGTCACCCCGTTTGGGGCTGATGAAGCCCAAAAAATGGTCAAAGAGCTCAAAGCGTTCCCTCTTCTGACCGGAGTCCGGGGTCAACCCCACCGCGACTTGGATGCTTTACATCAAGCCATCCTGTCAGTGGCCAGACTGGTGGAGAATTTTCCTGCAATCCGCGAGTTGGACATCAACCCGCTTATGGTGTTGCCCGAGGGACAAGGGGTGGTGGCGGTCGACGCACGCATTATCACTGAATAAAACCCTGAAATAAATGTACATTAAATAAAAACCCGTCATCACAGGGTGACCACCCACATGAACATATCAACCATCTTCAAGCATGACATGGATACGACACTTGACTTGTTTATCATTCACTGCTAGGGATATGCGGAGCAACGAGGTTGTTGTTGAGGCGTCGTCTAATGGCAGGACTGCGGACTTTGGATCCGCCAGTGAAGGTTCGAATCCTTCCGCCTCAGTTTCAAAAATGTTCGTTTTTTGTATCACCCGGATGTTTTCCAAAACCCGCCTATGAGACGAGCCGACAGAATTGCGGGTTGCCACAAAAGGAGGTATCCCATGAAAACCACGCATAGCTGGATTTTGGCAGGAATGATCTTATGTGTTCCCATGCAAGTCGTCCTGGGACAAAGTAGCGAACCCTATCCCATATCCGAGATTGATCGTCCGATGGCGCTTCCCAAAATGACCCTGGAGCCAAAAGGTGAGCTGGATTTGGACTTTTTCACAGTTGAAGGCGCCGACAACTGGGTATCAATCCGGGCAGGCACGGGCCTTGGAGTGACGGACCGGGTGGAGGCCGGCATGTCTTTGCCGCTGAGCTTTGCTCCCGAAGCCAAGGCGGGTGACTTACAGATGTACGGCCTTTACGAACTAGACAGATATGTAGAGGGTAAGCTGCATTCTGCGGGCAGGCTGACAATGAGCATTCCGCTGTCGGACGCCCATCCCCATGGATTTGGAGCGGCGTTCATCATGCTTGCAGACGCACCCGTCAAATTCAAACTGCACGAAAAATTCGCCGCCATCGGTGGACTAGGCATGGGATTTTTTGCAGGCAGAGACAATTTCCCCAACTACTTTTTGCTCCATTTTGATTTCGGCGGACTTGTACAGCCTACCGAGCAGCTCGCGATTTCGCTTCAAATGGGCATTCACGGCATGATCGGCGACAACAGCCAAACCATGGTACCATTTTTCCTGCGAGGCCAATATACACTCATGGGTGACCTGGACATCTATGCGGATTTTGGGTTTGTCGATCTCAACAACCTGGGCGGCGATTGGGTCCAGCTGATCTTTGGAGCGGCTTTCCGCACGGGAGTCTAAGCAAGCCGTCTTCGCATTATCCTTTCTTCCCAAAGCACCCGCATACCTCTGTCTTATAAGTCCGACCTCTTTCGAGGTATACACATTTACATGCCATAGCAGTGGACTCACAAGATTTCGAGGATTTCCCGAGGCGAGGGCATACAAAAGCAAGTCGAAATTTTTAGTTGGGATATTGAGGTTTGCTCCGGTTTCTTTTGAAGAAGAGAGAGGTTACCTGAATAAAAAGATCACTTCAACCCTGCGGTTTTTGGCTCTTCCGGCATGAGTGGAGTTGTCCGCTATGGGATTGGCCTCACCGTAACCCGAGGCCCTGATTTGATTAAAATCAACCTGCTGGTTTTGAACGAGATAATCCAAAACGGCCTGGGCGCGACCCTGGGACAACACCAAGTTGGTGGCGTCTTTGCCCCACGAATCCGTATAACCCTCTATCATCAGCGGATAATCCGGATATTTTTTTGCAAGCGCACCTATTTTATCCAACAAATAGGTCCTCTCGGGCAACACCCGCACCTTACCGCCTGCGAACAAATCATATAGGGTCAACACCACTCCGCGTTTTTCTTGCTTGGCGATCAATCCATGGATGTTGTTGGCTTCCGAGAAAAGCTGCTCACGTTCTTTGAGCAAATCGGTGGCTTTCTTTTCTCTTGCAAAAAGCTTTTTGGCGTTGGCTGTAGCCAACACCGCCTTGTCGACCGCCATTTTCGCCAGATCCGACGCATCCTTGAAACGTTTTTCTTCGAGCGCTTTTTCGGCCTGGACCACAAAAGTCTTCGCACTGTTTAGATTCACCGAGTCATGTTTGGCAGCATCCAGAGCCTCGGCGGCCTGAATATTGGACTTCGCAGAAGCCAAATGTCCGGAGATCTCTTGACGGGCTTCGAGATGGGTGGTGCTCTTTTGCAACTCCATGATTTTTTCCATCCGCGCTATCCGCTTGGTGGCGTCGGCTTGGATCTTTTCGTTGGATTCCTTTTCTTTTTGTGCGATTTTCAATCGCTTGGTAGCTTCTTTCAATCTTTTTTCGGCATCTTGTCTTTTGGCTATCTCCAAGGCGGTGGAAAATTTGACCGCGGCCAAGGTGGAATAATACACACACTCATCCTTGTCTCCGCTTTCAAAGGCTTCTTCTGCAAGCTTATGATATTTCTGGCTGGCCTTGGCGTGATCGGGCGCGGCTTTCATCGCCCTGACCATGGAAGTCTGATCCAACACCAACTCGTCCGCCTTGAGCAACTCGGAGGGTCTGGGACCAGAAGAACAATGACACCAAAATGCCCCAACCAAACCAACAACAACCAATCGGATGATATTTCGGTTCATATCCGTCTCCCTCTGTCGATGTCTCACAAACCCTGAGCTTCGAGCTCTTTTTCTCTGGCTAGCGCGGCTCCAACGGCTTTTTTGATCTTGGCAGCCTGCGTTTCGGTCTCCCCGGCCTGTTGCTCGACTTGTAGAGCCTGTTTTTCGATCTCAACTCGCGTGATTTTGGCCCGAATGTATTCGACTTGCGCCTTGATCTTGGTCAGCAACGGATCGATCTCTTCCATTTTGTCGCTGGCCAGATAGGCTTGGGCCTGTCCTATCCAGGTTCGAATGATCTCGATATCCTGGCTGGCCGATCGGCTTGTGTCGGCTTCTCGCAGATTGGCGATTTCCTTGCTCCACTGATCAAATTCTTTTTGGTATTGCTTCGCATCCCGTTGGGCCGCTGCCGCCCAGGTGCATGTCAATGTGAATGCCAACAACGCGCCGAAAATTGTCCGGATGGTTCGCATGAGATTCCTCCTTCGGCATTTGAAATGTTTTTACAACTGGGGAGAAATTACCATTTCGCGAATGTGGTGTCAAACCCATGAGGATCGATACAAAGACCGCAACGCACGCAGCGAAAAAAAATGAGGCATTATCCACGGGCGCTCAATCTGCGCCACATCAAAAGCCACAACAGCCCATACAATCCAAGCAAACCCAAATCCCCTGTTTTCCCGGGTCCGCTTGCACACCCCATGCCGCCTTCTACCACCGGCTCGATGGGCTGCGGCTGTTCATCACAAACTTGATCTTCATCCACCTGACCGTCGCAATCATTATCCAATTCATCACAACGGCTCTCGACTTGTTCGTAATCCGGTCCGTAGTTGCACTCCAACCACCCTGCGGCTCCACCACAATCCCGGGTTACTCCGAGACAGACTCCCTGATTGAGGACACAAACCGGGGCAACGAGCTCTTCATCCGTCCGGCCGTTACAATCATTATCCAACCCATCACAGATTGTCTCTGTCTGCTCGTAGGCATCACCGTAGTCACAATCCAACCAACCCGATGCACCACCACAGATCCTTTCCACCCCTTCGCACACTCCCAATCGAAGCTCGCAACTCGGTCCTTCAATCCCATTGTCCGTGCGTCCATCACAATTGTTGTCCAACCCATCACATACTTCGGCTGTCGGTAGTACTCCGCTGCAAGGTCCCCATTCTCCTTGTTGATTACAAACCTGCACGCCGATCTCGCAAACCCCGACATCCGTCGAGCATGCACGCGATTGATCAGGCGAGCATGGACACCCTTCGTCGATAGATCCATTGCAATTGTTATCAAAGCCATCACAGGCCTCGTCCACATTAGGACATTCTAGATCCTGACAATCTATCAAACCGTCATGGTCATCATCGGTCAAATTGTTACAATCCTCAAAAGGCACGCTGTAGCTGACCTCGAGAGAAAAGGCGCTTTCTTTCCCTTTCATATCGGTTGCCTTGACCGCAAAGTAGTAGACTAAACCGTTATCCAGATTATCGATCTGCACCTGGGTGGCTTTTTCGGCGGAAATCCCTTGGTCGTACGGCCCACCTGGATTGTTGCCATAATAGATATGATAGCCACTGATCTCCTCCGGGTTGCCTTCCACATCCTCCACCACTTCATTCCAACTGGCGATGACCGATTGAGCATATGCAGGACAATACCACCAGATCTGCCCTACTACCCACAAAACACAAAGTTTTCCAACTCGCATCAGCATGTCCTTCCAACAAATGATTCATGATTATGCTATCACAGCTTGGCAAAATCCGGTAACCAATCCTGCCACAAATCCGGAGGAAAGCCCCGATTTTTGTATTAACTATTTGGTATTATTCGGTTTTAATGAGATCAAACTGACCCAGAACACCACCCGCGGTTACGGTATAACCGGAGGTAAAAAGAAAATTCATCATGGGCTCGAGCCAAGGCATGTTGAGACTGACTTGGTAGGCAAAAACCAGATCTCCAAGCAAATATAAAACAAAACCCACCGTAAGCGGCATCCATACCATCCACAAACGCCCACCCCTGAACTTGATGCTCACCCGCAATATTACCGCACACGGCACCAGCAGAATAAAATCGGCTACCGGATAAAACACATTGTAAAACACTTCGGCATTCGGTGCACCCGAGTTGATCACCGGATACAACAGAAAGACCCCTCCAACACAAAACAGAATCAAAACAATCAACCCCGGGCTCAAGTAGGCCAAGGGGCTTCCCAATGGCAATCCGGACCCGAAAGAACGCAGGCTGAACGAGATCAATGCCCAAATCAGAAATACATAACTGATCAAAAACAAGGGGTCGGCATAGGTAGTAAATACACCTTGCATATCCAGAAAAGTAACCTCGACAAACAGCACACACTGGGACAAAAACATCATGGAAAAGCCAATCCCCAATCCCAGCCATACCGAACGCTGCGCACCCGACTCTTTGATCTTTCCAGACGCCACCAAGCTGCCCAACGCAGATGCGAACAGGCTCAGTATTTTTACAATCGCAAGCAAGTTTCTCACGATGTCCAACGAATACCATGGTCCGATGCATGCCACCGCGACCAAGCTAACGATGAACCCAACCAGTCCCGCAACCAATGTAGGAGTTTTCATGCGGGCCCCTCTTCTTTGAGTCCGATAATTTTGGCAGCCAGATGTTCGGCCTTGGTGTTGCCTACAAAAACCGTCAATCCCGGTTTGAGCCGGCTTGCCAATGTGGGCAGATCTTTGTAATCCAAATCCTCGACCGAAATGTTCTCTTTTTTGAGAAACATCCTGACAGACGAGCGGGCCATGGTTAAACCCAAATCGGGAGTCAACACTTGAATGATTCGGTCAAGCAAAGAAGTCGACATGGCAACCCATATGAAGCTGGTTTAGTGATTTTACTATATATTCTTTTATAGTATTTTCCAGTATATCTTGTCAAATCATTTGCCGGGAGTATTTGATCCGATCTTTGCTTAATTAAAATGTCGTCGATAACCTACCAACCGAGAAGGAAGGACCAAACAAAAACGCCACCGGGCTGTCGTCGCCGGAAACCCGGGTGGGAGCGTACTCCAACCAGGCATGGATATTAAACGAAGCTTGCAAGGATGTATTCGTATTCAACACCGGTATGCTGAGTCCCACACCCAGAATCATCGAAAAATCCGGCCGGCCGGACAGATTGGTTCCAAACAAACCGGCCTCAAAGCCGAGTGGAAAATCGCGCCCGTTGCGTTGAATGTAGTTCAAGCGGGTCAACACCCCGGCACTCAGGGGAATGGAGCCTTCCGAGTCCCCCGCCCCAAATCGAAACAACCCGGTCGGCATCGCAGTGGTCGCGCCAATCCTCCACCATGAGTCACTCAGTAAAATGCGGTATCGGGCTTCCCCGCCCAAGCTCTGGCGAGATTGAAAGGTATAGTGACCGCTGAGCATATCGTGGGAAATGACTGCGGTCAGCTTATCATACTCCTGTTTGTCTCCCACCGGGATGGCGACAGTCAATGTGCCTCTCCCGTTTCCCAACAACAAGATTTGGTTAAAACCCCCGGCTTGCACCCTGAGTCGCTGCACTCCGGCAGATACAGGCACTTTTTCTCGATCGAAAACGATCCGGCAACTATCCCGCTCCTCATAAGGAATGCGAGCCAAGCTGCCGACTTCGATTTCGGTCTCTTTACCCCGTACGCCGCATAAGACCTGAAAAAACGAATCGCCGTCACCCAACAATGAAATCGCAACATTTATTGTGCGCACCGGATAAAACACCTCGGTGTCGAATGTGGCCAACCCGAAAAACTTGGACGATGTCTCCGTCCCACCAACGAAAGACACAAGCCGTTTGGGACGGTATGCAAATCGCAATGGAACACTCCCGGTCACCCCCGGCTCGGCCATCACCGACCAACCTTTTTCTGAATGCGCCACCCGATAAAAACCAGATCTTTCCTCAACACTGTAGTTTTGATGCCAAGTTGGTTGGTTGGTCCCAAATACCAACTCGGCCCAAACATTGGTAGGCAGATGCTCCACCACCCCTATCCCGGGGACTTCAAGCCGAAGCTGCAAGGGTGCATAGGAGGAAAGTACGGGTATTTTCGTGCTCCCCAATCGGCGTAAGAACCCGGTTTGCTCAAATACGGATATGTTGAGGCTGTCTGCACCCCTGGGAACCCTTTCGAAAGACACTTGAAACAACCGAAACTTTTCGTCCGCGGTTTGGATCTCCGAGCGAACAAACACCCGGGTCGGCGGGCGGGTCTTTATCAACAAATCACTCGGATCAATCGATGTGCACTCGCGAGGCAATTTTATGAAAAAACGATGGTTTTCGACTCCAGCCAACAAAGGCACTTCTTTGGGAACACGGATGGAGCAGCGTTCGAGCTTGAGAGAGATCGTTTCGGTGGAAAGCATTCTGGAACCCAGCTTACGCTGGTAGCCGGGCTTCAGGGTATAACGCAGCTTTACCGAAGATGCGGCCAAATCGACATGAAAAACCAGGATGCCTTGATCGGTAAGGCGGCATTCGGCTTTGTTGCATGATACTTTATGAATCGCTTTGACACATCGAGAAACCACCAATTGGTGCTCTTCGAGCGGCTCCAACCGCGGCTCCAAGATCAAGGGCTTGGCAAACACAACATCATCGATCTGGGCCGCATACGCCCTCCAATCATGGATGGTTTTCGAAAGACTTACAACCCTGGGAAACGGCTTACCCGTATCGAGTGGAATTTCTTTCGGCCAGACCAAAATCGATGCATTGACGGATTCGCTTGCCAACGCCGACAAAGTGGTTGGATCTACACTGAGGGTGCACACCGTGCTTTGCACACAAGCCGACACACCTTGTACGACTCCATCCACCACCGCCACCAATTGAAAAACATCCAAACCCGTACCGGTAAGCTCTGCCACCTTCGAATCAAACCACAATGTCATAGACCGTTGCGATACGCTCCACTCGGAAAGGCCGGTTGGAAAAAGCCGCACTTCTTTGGCCTCCTGGCCGCATCCCTTTTGATCCTGGGCTACCCCGACGGTCATCCACTGGGGAGCAAATTGGATAGGATCGATTTGAAGCACCGAGTTTTCTTTATCGACGCTCAGTCCTTTTGTTTCGGGCGCTTTACATATTGTTTTTCCGAGATCGATCCGGATCGGGTTGCCCAACAGCACCACCGATTCGAGCTCGGGCGTGGTGAGATCGAGTTTAATCCGGTTTTGTAAGGCCTTCGGTTTTTCATCCTCTTGCGTCTCGATCTTTTCTTGAGGTTGGTTTTCACCAAGCGCTTGTATGGGATGTAAAAACAGCCCCATCAGCAACGACTTCAGTGCAATCATCATGAAAATCCGGCTGCGCATCCTTCCTCCCATGGGAAACATCCCCGAAAAACCGGGTCCACATGCTAGCACATCGGATGGGGTTTTCAAGCCGGTGTGGGCGAAAGAGAGAACGCGGGTCGGTTGTTTTGGGGAAACTATAGATAAACCGGGATCCTCGAGCTTTAGCCATCCATCATCGTCCATTCTGCTCTCGACGGTATTGCCGGGTGATCGAGCCGATGATCTCGAGCATAAACGACATGCCGATGGCCGCGTTGGCCATGATGACCGCACCGGTTTTGCGTTTAGGAAAAATATACACCCAGGCAGACATACCTGGATAGGTCATACCGAGATGAAAAACAACCAAGCCCTTACCGTTTCTCCAAACAACCCCTCCCTGCTCGCAGGGTTGGTGATACAACTGTGAGGACCTAATTTCACCAAGTTTTATCGACCCTCCGAATCACCGGATCCGATCCGTGGGAGCAAGCCTCTCGAGACTTACTCTCGGCCGCACAAAGCGCATCAAATCCAAAAAAAATATATCCCGACCCGAATATGCTATATTGTTTTCCGGTAACGATATCGGCCCGAGTGAATCGATTGGAGGGTTTCACATGGATTTCGATCGAGAAAGCATCAAAAATCTATCAGTTGTCATCATAACGCTCATACTGTCTACCTTGACGACCGCCGGATGCGAAACCTCCGACCCATTCGTCATACCTACAGCTATCATTAATACATCCATCGCCGCGGGCGCATCCGCGGCGCGCCGCTCTCAAGGCGAATGTTATACCTGGTGTGAGAAGGGAACCGCCTGCAACCCCAAAACCGGCTTTTGCGAGCCGTTGCCATGCTACGGAAGCTGCAAGTCTGACGAGCGTTGCGATGAGAGCCTGCCGATACCCAAATGCGTACCCCATACAACGGGAGACCTGAATATCG
>JBFFBT010000017.1:0-35607 GCA_041560255.1 Myxococcota bacterium
GGCTGTTTGAATTGATCTTTGACTATCTATAGTGCAGGCTATGGTATGCTCGAAGAACGTCTCTAACAGCTATAATTCGTTGAATACTTGCTTGACCTATAATAACCCCTTGTTTCTTAAAGAAAACGGATCACGGCTGGCTGGATCCCTTGGTCTACTGGACGAAATCGGGAATGTCTGTTATGAAAGGAGACGGGTTTCGATGTCATGACGTGGGAGTATGGCGTGGTTGATGCGGTTGAATCGGACATGATCGGTGAATCCGACCGGGAAGCGGTATTGGGTTTGGAGCAGCTGAAAAAGCGGCTTGAAAAGGAAATCAAAAAAACCATCATCGGGCAGGAACAGGTGGTATCGCTTTTACTCACGGCCTTGTTTTCGAGCGGCCATAGCTTGTTGATGGGAGTTCCCGGCCTAGCCAAAACCTCTTTGGTCTCGACATTGGCACAGGTGTTGGATCTCGATTTCAAAAGGGTGCAATTTACCCCTGATCTCATGCCGGCGGATATCACCGGTACGGAGATCTTGACCCATAATCAATCCGACAATCAAAGAAGTTTTCATTTTGTCAAGGGACCCATTTTTACCAACATCCTGCTGGCGGACGAAATCAACCGTGCGCCGCCCAAAACCCAAGCCGCATTGTTGCAGTCCATGCAGGAGCACGAAGTAAGCGTGGGAAACCTCACCCACCGGTTGCCGGAACCATATTTGGTTTTCGCAACCCAGAATCCCATCGAGCAGGAAGGCACCTATCCTTTACCCGAAGCCGAGCTCGATCGATTCATGTTTTTGATTCAGGTGGATTATCCTTCACAGACCGAAGAACATACGATTGTCGACGTCACGACTGGAACCAGCGAGCCCAGGTTGGAAAAGATTGTACAACCCAAACAAGTTCTCGAGCTTCAGCACTTGGTTCGTAAAGTTCCGGTTGCTCCCGAAATCATACGCTATGCGGTACGATTGGTCACCGCCACACGACCCAGGCAAGCTCAAAATCTTTCCTTGGTCGAGAAGTATGTTGCTTGGGGCGCGGGCCCTCGTGCGAGTCAATATCTTGTTTTAGCTGCGAAAACCCGTGCAGCCTTGGATGGTAGATTTGCCGCCTCGGCCGATGATGTAGCCTGGTTTGCAAGGCCGGTGCTGAGCCACCGTATTATTACCAATTATCATGCAGAAATGTCATCGGTATCCTCTCGGGATGTCGTCGATCAAATCCTGGAGCAGGTCAGGCCATAGTGTGATTGGTTCGATCAAAAAAAAATCAATCCTCAGCGTGATTGTGTGGTTGTGGGTGATGTCCGGATCGGACCGGGTAGCTGTCGCAGACCCGCTGTTGGAGGCCCGGGGTATATGGGTGACCAGGTGGGATTACCAATCGGCTCAAGAACTTGACAGTATCATTGAAAAAGCCGCGCGTGCCGGCTTCAACCAGATATACTTTCAAGTGCGGGCGGCGGCAGATGCGTATTATCAATCCAGCTTGGTGCCTTGGGCCGCCAGGCTGACCGGCAGGCTCGGCAAAGATCCTAAGTGGGATCCACTGGCCTGTGCTCTTAGCGCAGCGCGCCGGATGAAGATCGAGTTGCATGCTTGGGTCAACCTGGCAACCGGATGGACGGGCGATAGATTACCTCCCAAAAGCCGCCCAAAGCATATCTTGCGGTCCTATCCACATTGGCGGGTGGTAAGCCGCGGTCGAGGTGATTTGAGGCAGGCAGGCGGCTATATGTTTGTCTCTTTGGCGAATCCGGAGTTGCAAGCCCATCTGCTGGCTGTCATCCAGGAGATTGTGAGCAAATATGATGTTGATGGGTTGCATTTGGACTATGCCCGTTACCCCTCGAGCCACACGTCGTATGATCGGGTGAGCAACCGATTGTATCGGATTGCGAAAAAAGAAGATCCATCCATGGATCGAGCCGCCTGGCAGCGCAATCGTTTGGCGCATTTTATCAAAAACATCAGCGAACATGCCAAGCGCGTAAGACCCGGGATCGAAGTCAGCGCCGCCGTATGCGGCATATACAAAAACCGCTGGGATTGGAGCGGGGTGGTAGAAGGATCAGTGGATTTTTTTCAAGATTCGCATCTTTGGGCCAAGATGGGATCCGTAGACGTGCTCATTCCCATGATGTACTGGAAACCAACCCAACCACCCGGAAAAAAAGCGGATTTTTTTACTTTGGCCGAGGATTTCAAAAATCTTTCCGGGCAGGTCAAGCTGCTTGCGGGCATCAATGTCGAGGCCGGTGATTTCTCCGTTTTAGAGCAGGAGGTGGAAATCAGCCGCGAGCTCGGCTACCAAGGCGTGGTGTTGTTTGCGTACCGGGGTTTGGCCCAACGGGAATGGTTGGATACATTGTCCGCCGGGGTGTTCAAGTCGCCCGCCTTGCCTCGGGATTGGCTGGGCGAAAGACTTCATTGGGATAGAATCTCTACGCAGTTTCGGGATGTGTGGCAAAAGTGGGTGGGCTGGGTGCCTTACGAATCAATATTATGGGGTGTTTTCAATGGCTTGTCGCATGCGGGCAAGACCCTGTTTGATTAACTCTTTGGATGTCGCGTAACTGATCCGGATGTATTCTTGTTCTTCGCCCTGGTTGCGCGAGCCGAAACATGAGCGGCTCAACACCGCGACGCCGGCTTTTTCCAGTAGGTAATCGGCCAGCTCTTTCGAACCCGTAAGGCCCAGCCGCCTGCAGGCTTGGGTGACATTTGCGAAAGCATAGAAGGCTCCCTTGGGCTCCACACAGGATACACCTTCTATCTGGTTGAGACCTTCTGTGACGATTTTCGATCGCTCCCGAAACTCTTTCATCATGCGTTCTACGTCGTCCTTGGGACTGCGTAGGGCTTGCAGCGCCGCCAGTTGGGTAAATGTACATGTACACGAGTCCGAGTTGGTGATCAGGCGGCTTACCTTGCCGGCGAGCTCTTCGGGCATGATACCCCAGCCGATTCTCCATCCGGTCATGGCATAGGTCTTGGAGCACCCGTCAACGATGATGGTGCGTTCTTTCATCCCGGGGAGTTGGGAGATGGAAAAAAATTCGCCTTGCCAAACCATCCGGTTGTAAACCTCGTCGGACAACACCCAGGCATCGTGTTTTTTTGCCGACTGTGCGATGGTCTCGAGATCGTTTTTAGAAAGCATGCCGCCGGTTGGATTGTGGGGCGAGTTGATGATGATAAGGGCGGTGCGGTCGGTGATGCGTTGCTTGAGATCATCGATATCGATGGAGAAGTTTTTCGACTCTCGGATTGGGCAGGCGACCGGAGTCGCGCCGACGAAACGTATCATGGATTCGTAAATCGGAAATCCAGGGTTGGGATATACTACTTCGTCGCCCGGCTCGGCGATGGACAGGATCGAATGAAAAATGACGGGTTTGGCTCCGGGGGTGACGACCACCTCGTCGGCCCGGCACTCGTATCCGGGACGCAGGACGGCCGCCTCTTGGCAAACCGCTTCTCTGAGTTGTACGAGCCCGTTCGAGGGGTTGTAATGGGTTTGGTTTTCGTCAAGGGCGGTTTTGGCCGCTTCCTTGATGTTTTCGGGGGTGTTGAAATCAGGCTCACCAATGGCGAACGAGATGATGTCCCGGCCTTCGGCGCGCGCCTGGTTGACTTTTCTCAGTACATCAAATGCGGTTTCGGTGCCCAACCTGCCGATCCGTTTGGAAAACTTCATTGAAAGCCTCCCGGCTGAAATCCATGACATTTTTCTACTGTCAGCAACTATCACTCGGCATGAGACAAGTCAACACCCTTGGTGTGTAAGGAAAAAAAGTTCTTTGAGGTGCGCCGGGTTGTATCAACTCTGCGTGTTTGGTTTGGATTATACCTTAGTTGGATGGTCGGGCTTGATGATGTCTGCAAAATCGTTCGACGGTCGATTGACCAGGGTGGAGACCGGGAAAGCTTCCATTTCGTCGTGCGGATAGGGGCACAAGAGGTTGGATACGGATTGCAGGGATTGGTTGCTTTCTTCCAGCCAAAGGTCGTAGTTCGAGGCTGCGATGATGACCGGCATACGATCATGAATCGGCCCGATGATCCGGTTTGCCCGGGTCGTAATGATGGTAAAGGTATACAGGTGGCTGGAGTCGCTGTCGGTCCAGGATTCCCAGAGGCCGGCAAATGCGAAAGTGCGGTTGGATGCCATACGAATGTAAAACGGCTGTTTTTTGGATCCTTTGTGCTGCCACTCGAAAAAACCGCTGCAAGGCACCAAGCAGCGTCTTTTCCTAAAAGCGTCTTTGAAGCTTGGCTTTTCCAAGAGAGTCTCCGACCTGGCGTTTATCATCCGAGCGCCCATTTTGGGGTCTTTGGCCCAGGCCGGCACCAGACCCCATCGAAAGTGACGAAGTACCCGGGGATTGTTGTTTGGGATGACCAAGGCGGTTTGATTGGGGGCGATGTTGTAACGGGGCCGAAAAGCCGGCATGTTTGCAGACAGCAAACCCAAAGACTGCAAGTCCTCGGGGGTGATCTCGATGCAAGCGTATCGACCGCACATGTTATCTACCTGGTTCGCGTCTCGAAATCCCGGTTTTTTGAGACTTCGCCGACCATCACCGGTTGCATATTTTGATACCCGGTATCCAAAGCAAAATCAACGTTTCGCGGGTAAACACCACCAGGAGCCGTCCTCGCGCTAATCGACCGGAGTAAAAGTGGATACTACCCCAACCGGCAGCTGTGAGATGTCGACATCGCCGCCGTTGCCGAGTACGCCCTGGTTGTCGCTGCCCCAACAGTAGGCGCTGCCCTCGACGGTGACCCCGCAACTGTGGGTATCGCCCGCCGAGATGAACGCAAACCGGCCCGATCCCTCGACGGATGACGTATCCACGGCCCGGGGGCTTTGGCTGTCCGAGATCCCGCCCCCGTCACCCAATCGTCCAAATCCATCGCTGCCCCAGCAATACGCCAGTCCGTCTGTGGTGATCGCACAACTATGCCAATTTCCCGCGGATATCATCATGAAGGTTTTCGCACCGGAGATGGTCGAAGTGTCGATTGCCACCGGGGTTGTCGAGCTTGCACTTATTCCTCCATCTCCCAGGCCTCCCGCAATGTCAAATCCCCAACAATAACCCTTGCCGTCGGTAGCAATACCGCAGGTGTGGCTTTTGCCGGGAGAAATGCTTTTGAATGTTGTATCACCAGAAAAGATTGTTGTATCAACCGAACTTGGAGTGGATTGATCCAACATTTGAACATCGTTACCAAGCTGTCCACAATCATCGCTGCCCCAGCAATACGCAAAGCCGTCGGTAGCAATACCGCAGGTATGCTTTCCTCCTGCGGATAGTTGGGAGAATTTCTTTTCTCCGGGCAGAGTCGATATATCTATCGCCTTGGGCAGAGAGCTGTTTTGGTTTTCTCCGCTGTCTCCCAGTTGACCATACTCATCGCTTCCCCAACAATAGCCGGTGTTATCGGATGTGATGGCACAGGTGTGGCCGTTTCCTGCTGTAAATTGAAGTATGTCCCTGGTGTCTACTGGCATTGTCGAAGTATCTACCGGTATGGGGATATATGTGACCGTGGTGTCACTTCCAAGTTGTCCATAAATACCGACTCCCCAGCAATACAGTTGCTTATCGGAGGTAAGACCGCAGGAATGCATGCTGTCGGCATCGATTTGGAGGAAGGTTTTGGAGCCTGTAATGGGAGATGTATCAACGGGGACAGGTTGTTGAGAGTCTTCGTCTTGTTCATTATTACCTAAGTAACCATATTCGTCGTCTCCCCAACAGTAAGCAGATCCTTCGGTGGTCATTCCGCAAGAATGGAGTGTTGCTGCGGTAACCGAATGCATCGTTTTCAAACCGGTTATCGAGCTTGTTTCTACGATAGCGGGTGAGATGCTGTAGTTTGAGTCGCCGCCGTCCCCTAGTTGATTGTACGTATCTCTTCCCCAACAGAAAGCCTTTCCAGTAGTTGACACCCCGCAGCTGTGTGAGATCCCCGAGGCAATTTCTGAAAAAGAATCTTGATCATCCAGTGTGGTGGTATCGACTTTGACGGGCAGAGAAGAATGATGGGAAATGTCTTGGTTTCCGAGTTGACCGTCGAAGTTGCCGCCCCAGCAATACGTCATGTTGTCGGAGGTTACCCCACAGCTATGGAACATACCGATTGATATGGTCTGAAATGTTTTATCTCCGGATATGGGCGTTGTGACGACACGTTGGGGGCTTTGATAATGAGAAGCATCAGCACCGGTTCCGACCTGTCCGTTGCTGTTATTGCCCCAGCAGTACAATACATCATCCGTTGTAATACCGCAGGTGTGATTGGATACAGCCAAGCCGGAAAACGTTGTGTTACCTTCCATTGTGGATGTGTCTACAGCAACGGGAGACTGGCTGTCTTGACCCACACCGCCGTCTCCAAGCTGACCGTGTGTATCATAACCCCAACAATACATCAAGCCTTCGGTTGTAATGCCGCAACTGTGATAGTTGGCTGCGGCAATATGTAGAAACGTCTTTTGGCCTGAAATCGTTGATGTGTCGACCGGTGAAGGTGTTTGGGCGTTATGGTTTTCTTCTCCATTTCCGAGTTTTCCATACCCATCATCACCCCAACAATACGCAACCCCATCCGTCGCGATTCCACAAGTGTGCCATTCGCCCGCCGATAATGTAGAAAACGTTTTCCGACCTGGTATGGAAGTTGTATCTACTGCAATCGGTATTGGATTTGATATGTTGGCGGTTTTTCTGCCCAATTGGTTGTGTTCGTTGCTTCCCCAACAATATGCAATATTATCCGATGTGATTCCGCAGGTATGTTCGATGCCTGCCGATAATTGAATGAAGGTCGTTGATCCCGAGATGGTAGACGTATCCACCGCAAGAGGGACCGAAGAGCCATCGTTGCCTTTCCCATCACCGAGTTGTCCATAACCATTGTAACCCCAACAATAGGGTTCTCCCAAATTGGTCAGAGCACAAGAGTGATGGTTGCCGACCACAACACTTTTCCATACAAGATCGTTACAGGTCTGGCTGTCTTCCACACATCCGTGGCCCATACAAGGATCGCCGGTGCCCTTGCAACTACCTTGACCATCGCACTTGTCTTTGCCGTTGCAGAATACATTGTCATTACAAGGATCTTGGTTGAACTCATATTGACAAATTCCGCTGGTGGGGCAGATGTCACTCGTGCACACTTGTTCGTCGTCGCACTGGGTATTGTTACCACTCACACAAGTTTTGCAGTCGTCACATTGGATACATTTTCTTGTATCCAAGTTGCATACATATCCTTCTATGCATTCCTCCTGTTTGTCGCAGGCCTTTTTGAGCTTCGGCGGACAGGCAGTGAGAAATAAACCAGATAATACATAAAGAATTAATCTAACATGCTGGATATTATACAATTTATCCTCCTGTTGGTAAATAGATATACGTCGGCATCCTCATGGGCATAAAATACACGATATCAATGAACACATGTTTTATTATAAATGATATTTCATTCATTTTTTCAAGACATGACCCTGTTGAATTGAACCTATAAAAAATAGAAACTGCGATTTCTTTTTGGTCAATAGGCAATGTTTGACCAAGCTCTCGGCCAAAAGTGGCCGAATGCTGGCCGGTTTTGACCTGTAGCGCATCTCGCTGCGAACTACGATTTCTAGTTTTTGTCTTATTTATCCGGATGGTTATGTAAGCCAAGCCGTTTTGGCATCATTGTTGCTAAAAAAAGGGCCGGAAAAACGGGAGTAAGCGTTCTCCCGGGGGTAACGCCGACGCATTCGGTTTCTGCGGAACTCGCGGACTTACAAGCAATCAAACCCGGATTGCTTGTAAACCCTGCTCAGGCAGGTCCTCGAAACCTCACGCGTCGGCGCTACCCCCGGGTGAACGCTTACAAACGGGGCATGGCTGGCTGCATACAATGGTCGGTCATTTTTACATGCATTGACAAAAGAGGATTTCGGCATGCTTTGAATCATTGATTGGGTTGCGCGAGAGGTATGTCCAATACATTTTTCCATGGAAAGAGAGGAACATCTACAATGAAGAGTAAAAATTTCATACAACGCATCACGCATAAGAACATGGTCGTCATGTTGGGACTTTTGATATTTTCGTCATGCGGCCGGCAAAATGAATATCATTATGAAGCCATGGAGTTACCAGTCGAAGCAGAAGATACCCCTTGTCGTATGGAGGATATTACCTGGTCCGACCCGAATTCGAGCAGCGAAATCTGCTCTGGACCGTTTGCCTATGCGGAGTATCCGACTTGTGTCGTGCCTCACAAGGATTGTCCAAGCTCCAGCCCTTGCGGCGAGTACCATGAATGCCGCGACAAGAGCTTTGGGGTGTGGACACCGCAGATGCCTGACGATACCGAGTTTGATATCCAAAATACAATCTGTAAACGCGTGGATAAATCCGGCAAATGCATCGCTTGGGGTCCGGATCCAAAGAAAGCAGAGGCCGAATGTGTGAAAATAAAAAATAACTTCAAGAATGAGGTTGTCGGCCGATGGAAGGGGGTTTATGGTGATAACGTCGCCAAGGTGACGTCTCTGCAATCCACTTACGCTCTTATCAGCTCTTCCACCACATGGTCCAAATATGTATGTCACGTAACCCTCAAGGGAGAGATCCCGAAGATGGGTCGTGGGGCGGCTTGTGGTTGTATACGCCGCGAATGTAGTCGACCGGATGTCCGCTGCTGCACCACGAAAGATTGTTCGGGCAAAGGATTTGGAAGGTGTGTAATCCCCCATAAGGATTGTGAAGCGAACAATCCTTGTGGTTTGTATCGTGTCTGCAGACGTTGGGATTTTGGTTCGTATACACCGGCGCCCAAGACACATGAGGCCGCGTACTGGATCCCAAATCTTTGCAAGGCCAAGGATTGTCGGACTTGTCCTTGCAGCAAATGGGAGGCGGATTATACCAAGGCAAACTCCGAATGTAATAAGATCGCAAACAATGTAAAATCGGAGCTTTCCACTACATACCAGGGCGTATTGCGGTTTGATGCTACCACCGCGGGCGCCGGCATCATACAAGGATCGCCATCCGGACCGGGCAGTGTAAAGTTTCGTTGTTCCGTACGCATCGACCATACGGTCGGTAAACAGGATCGTGATCCGCAGTGTGGATGCGAGCTACATAGATGTGAAAAAGAAAGCAGCGCTTGTCCTCATGGCGAAGGAGCATCGGCGCGAAAGATTGTGCGGTTTACCCAACCAAATACCACCAGACCATCCATCCAACCGAGCGACATCGAAAAAGGCATCAAGTCTTATGATTGCACGACTTGCGAGCATCTTCCCGCAGGCAGTCCGGATCAAGCCAAAGCAAAGTTTCGTTGTTTGTACGATCGGCATCAAAACACCCCTGGGATGCCGCTGCCCCCCGGGAATCAAAGCGAGCCCATCAAACGGACCATCCGGAGCTATATCAAGATCTTGTTCGAACATTGGGGGGATGAGCTCGGATCGCAGGAGGGTCAAGAGGCCTTGAATATATATCAACTGTATCCGGACGATATGCCTTCGTGCGGCAACACCGCCGATTTGTCGGGTTCCAATTGCGCGGGTATGAGTGAGATTAACTGGCGGATGAAATTTTGCTCGAGATTGCTCTCCTCCCATGCCGATGCGGCGGTCTCCAGCCGGCACTACGCAAGCTGTCTCGATATTTTCGATAGGATTATCGCCGCATCATCCAACCAACCGGATTGCAGCCAGGAAGCTCAAGCCCTCAACGCGTCTGTGTTGGATAAAATCATTACCCATCCCGGTTTGTATGCAGATGTCGATTCGATCGCCAAATTGATCCGGCATCTCAACGCTTGGTATCACGGCATGGTCGATCTTTCCGGGCATAGTGATATCGATCCGGTCGGGCTCGACGAGGATCTTTTTGTGTTTACATCCCACTTTTGGGCCACGGCCGAACAAACCCGGCCGGAATTCAATCTGCTGCACGAGGGAGTCCATCAACCCAATCCGGACATGCAAGCGATCAAGACCAAGCTCAAAGCGGCCCTGAGTGCGGGTTTTTCGTTGGATCAGGACGTCGTTCGGGCGGCTTTTCTTGCCGGCGGCTCGAAAGTGTTTGGAGCTCCTTTGGCGTTGTTGACCGGTCAGGCCTTGACCGGATTGATCGCCCGGCTCGAGGATTTGGGCACATACCAGGATATCGCCTGCAGGTATTTTATGGATTGCAGCCAAGCCGCCGAGTTGCCGCCGCTCAACCGGCTCTGGAGGTTGCTGGCATATTTGGATGACGGCGATCAATTGAGCGCTATTGTCAACGCTACCGTACCGACCGGGTTGGGTGGTTGGAAAGACGCAGTGCAGTCCATTTTGGCCAATCAATCCTGGTTGGTGGCGGATACCTTGGTCCCGTTGGCTACGGGCACGGGCGGCGCCACGCCGGTAGAAAATATCGATATCAACGCCCTTTCGACTCCGTATCAATCGCTGGTAAAGACCATCACCTTGGCCAAAGAAAGACACCGCAATTTTACCCAACACGGCTCGCTCGAAAGCCGGGTCGGAAATCATCTCAAGACCGCGGTGCATGCCAGCAAGAGGGCCGAGATCAAGTCGGAGATGGAAGCCGACAGCAGCTCTCTGGACGACCAGCTGGTCCGGTACGACGCCGATTTTGTACGGTTGGTGGACAGCATCATGTCCGGTGCGGAAACGCAAGGCTATAAGGCCGAGATCGAGCGGCGTAAAAACCGCATTGTGGATGATATCGAGGAGTTGAAAAACAGGTTGTCGGCGCATATCTTGGCAGCCGAACGAGGGGATTTGGCCACCGAGCTGACCCGCGCATTGTTGAAGGTGGAAGGCGGCATACATGCTGACGAGTTTCAAAAAGTCGGCGGCGCAGGACCTTTTGTGCTCAAGGGAGAGCATGCAAGATACACCGGAGGTCAAGCAGCCTCGATAGTCGATCTGGCCGTCGAGCCCGGCGTCGTGCCGGTACAACGTTTGTCTGCCAACCAAATGTTGTTGGTCAACACCGAAGGACAATGGTCGCCGGCTTGCTCCCTGACCGACCGGAAGGTGATAACACCGGATGGACAGCTCGGCGACATCGTGTTGGATCCGGACGATCCTTACGCGGGCCCCGAAGGGTATACGGTGCAGTGGACCGGATCGGGCTACCAGGCGCACCGAATCACGAGCGGAGTCAGCGAAAACTGGACCAGGGGTGTGAAAGCGGAGGTTTGCGGAGGTTTGGGAACTAAAAAATCATTCATTTTATCAGCAAATATATGTGCATACACGGGTTACGAGCATACAAAAACCTGGCAGGACATGCAAGACCGGGGGGCCGAGGCGCGCACCTCGGCGTCGTTTGCAAGCGGCCTCAGGTTGTCCAATACACCTTTTTCCCAGGCTCCGGTGGGCAGTCTTTTGGCGGTGCAGATGCCGGCCGGAAAAGTCGATCTTGACGAGATCCTGGACATCCATCTGGTCAGGGGACCGCAGACGGTGATTCAGGTTGGTGAAGCGTCCGATCTGTATTTCGTGGTCAATGACTTGGATTGTGACGGCGGGCCTTCCTTGGACAACCTGAGGGTGGAGTACGGAGTATGGGAAGGCAGCCGGGATACAGCCAGGCAGATTATCCCCCGGATGGGGTGTGTGCTTGACAATATTCGTTTGGAGGAAGAGAAATTAATTCAGAGTGGGCAGCTACTTTCATCCGAGGTGGGTCGGATCCGTTCGGAAATGCTGTCGGATGTCATGAGTCAGTGTGAAGGCTTGCCCACAGACCCACAACACGTCATTCCGGTCAGTGAGTATCCCGAAGAGTTGAAGGCCTTGTTCTTGGCGTTTGTGGAGCGCGAGATCGCTCGATTGGAGCGAGCGGTCGCCATGTACAATATACAAAGAGAAATTCGCCTAATCACATTCGACTTGCACGCCATCAAGACGGAAGAACACAATATCGAAAAGAAAGAGTACCTCAATGCGTTGCAGCAACGACGGTTTTTGACCACCTTGGATACGGATTACGTCAGGCCGAAGGTCGAGGATCTCACCTCGTCTCACCTCGATTATCTCTATCCGATCCTCAAGTTGTGGTACCCGCACAAAACCCCCCAAGGATTGGAGGTAACGCTCAGAAACTTGCGGGATGTCGACCTGGAGAGCCGGGCCGGTGATTTGGTTGGATACCTCATGGAAGTTGCGGTCGAGCTTGTAGATACGTATGGCGAAGCCGCGGTTGCCGACGGCAACCCGGAAAAACCGCCGGTGATGGTGGTGCTGGCGATTCCCAGACCTTGTGATCCGGATGCCGGTATGCCTTGCCCGGAGGTTGGATTCCGCAAGGTGGCCCAAGGAGTGTCTGAGTACTTTTGGCAAGCCGTGGACAACCGGCAGCCGGAGGTCGGGCTTACTTTTTTACCCGAGGATTTGTACGCATGGGGGTCGGGCTCGGCCAAATTGGATTGCTTTGATCAAAATCCGGTTATCCGGCATGTGGCTTTTGTTGTGGATGATGGAGAGGATCGCGAGTCAGAAAACACCACCAATCGTCGGTTAGAGGGTTGGTTTGGAGAAGAACAGAAGTTTGCATCCACTAACGGGCCGCAATCCTTCATACTTATCAATGACCGATGGAAGATGATCCGAACCGCAGCCGTTTTGTATGCCAATGGACAGCACCAGGTTATTAATGTGGTCAGAAAGGCCGATCCGGTGTTCAAGGGCGAGGTATTGGGGTTGTCTCCACTCGGCACGCTCTCGTTCGACTTCGGAACTACCGAGCAACAGTATCATGACTGGCACTTCGACAGCGCAAAAGTGATCTATGTGGTGTTCGAGATCGAAACCACGGGATCGGGCGAGAATTTGGATTGGATAGAAACCTGCCGGCATTGGTCTGTCATTGACCAGGGATGAGATGGCGGCACTCGTCTTTAAGGAAATGCCTGATTGAAACTGCGTTGATGGTCTAAAAAATCGGTATTTCCGGACGAGAGCAACCGAGTCGACCGAGTATCGACGATGCCCGACATCGCTAATCCGCATCGATCATAAACGATCTCAAAAGGCATAGTATAGTTCCAAGCAATAGTACCTTGAGCCGGATTCGGACGAATGTTTGTTTTTGCGACCCAGATTTCAAAAAACTGGTTGTGAGATCCGCTTCTTCGAAGGCTGCCGTATGGGTCATAAACTAGACACTGCGATAGAATTTGCGAAGACAAGATTCGGTGGAGGTATAAATGTATCTGGATACAAACACAAAAACGAAATTGACCAATTCGGCAACATGAGTGCAACGAAAATAAACATACATATGGTCCTCGAGTGGATGAAAACACTAAATATTGGGCCAGAAAAAGGAGAAGCCCATGTCCCAAAGATTAAAGATCGGCAATGCGGATTTATACTTGGTGATACTGTCGTTGTGGGCACTATCAAGTTGCGCAGCATCAGCCACCTATGAACAGAATAAAACTACTTTGCAGAAATCTGAATCTGAGATTGCATATCTAGATATCCGGGGAGTCTCGCGTGATTGTGATCAATTCAAACTTGAAACAAATTGTACAGTTGCTGAGATATTGTTCCGATCTGCGACAGAAGGTATATTTCATAAAGCAGGATTCTGCATGACAGATTCTGACTGTGATATGATCGATGAGGGTTATAAGTGTTTAAGTGTTGGCCCAATGCCTATTTCATCAAAAGAACTTGCCCGCGTGAAACACGTCATCGATGCGTTGGCAGATTTCTATTGTCGCCGATGTTCTAGCTCCATCATATTAGAGAAGCCGGTGACAGATCGTCTGCGATGTGTATCTCATCAGTGTGTCTTTGATCTTCGTGGATTAAAAGATGATTAGGTGGATAATTCATTGAGAACAGGAATAAACTATCCTGGTTTCCCGTGATCCGCACATTTCACAATTTACTAGATTTACCATAATATTCAGCTCGAAGTTTTATTTAGAGGTAACCGATTTCAGAAAACTGATCGCTTTTAGCATATTCAATTCGAACATCAATAGGTATTGGAAGGTTCACAGCTCACATATGATTTGTCATGAGCTTTATCACTCAGGTGATACGCATTTACCGCCGGTGCATACTCTGTCGCCTTTACATTGGGTGTCGTATCGGCAACCGTTTTCGCTTGTTGGTTGTTGAGTCCGGTCTTTCTCTTTGCATTGCAGCTCAATTGAGCAAAATGAACTGTCCAGGGCAGGGTGTCCCGTTGCACCTCCAGATACCGCAGAGGAAGAGGAGCACACGAAGGTTTTTTCCTTGCATGTGGCCTCAAATGCGTTCGAATCTCCGCAGCTGCCTTCCGGCTCGGATTTGTAGTCCAACCGAATTTCTTGTGATTCGCAGCCCGTGATGCCGATCAGTCTTTTTTTGTACATTTCGGACACTTGCGCCGTCGAAGCGGAACAGGCGGCCAGAGCGATGATTGGAAAGAGAAAAGTGATTTTGATACCCATATCTTTGCCTCCCTTATGTCTTGGTCATGTGTCTTCAATCGAGTCTTTGTTTGTCGCATGAGCTTGAGGCTCGATGCAATCAAATTTGGTTGAAAAAAAAGCATGAAGATTGAAATTTTTTTCTTTTTTGTGGTTTGTCGGGTTGACGATCCATACCCCCGGCGGTCTTAACAAGTATAAGGAGGGGTTGACCATCATGGAAAAGACTCTATGTGTCGTCGATCATGAAAATTCGAAGTTGGATGTGAAAGATGCTTGCAGCGTTAGAAACCACTTGGTTTGTCGCAGCTTTGGCATGCAACAGGTGTTTCGATCGGTGCAAGCGATTGCCTCTTGCGGTTTGCCGGTGTTGGTGACCGGTGAGACCGGGGTGGGTAAGGGTGTGGCGGCGCGCGCGATCCATGATTTGGGGTTCGGCGCAAAGCGGCCTTTTGTGTGTGTCAATTGCGGGAGTATCCCGCAACATCTGGTTGAAAGCACTTTTTTCGGGCATGAGCGGGGCGCCTTTACCGGGGCGGATAGGCGCGTGAAGGGTTTGTTCGAGGCGGCTCAGGGGGGGACTCTTTTTATGGATGAGATTGGAGAGTTGGATCTCAGTGCGCAGGCGGCTTTGTTGCGGGTGTTGGACGCTCAGTGTTTTTACCGGGTAGGGGCCAATCGCGAAACCCATGTGGATGTGAGGATTGTCGCATCCACCAATCGCGATCTGACAACCATGTGCGAGGAAGGACGGTTTCGAAAAGATCTGTATTATCGATTGGCCGCGGAGACGATCCAGGTGCCTGCGTTGCGTGAAAGGCCGGATGATATTCTTCCGCTGGCAAAAGAGTTTGTCACCCAGGCCATACGGTGTTCCGGCCGGGGGTTTTGCGGCTTGGATGACGGCGCTTCCCAGGCGCTGCTCCGGTATGACTGGCCGGGTAACGTCAGGCAGTTGCGGCATGCCGTAGAGAGGGCTGTGGCGGTGTCCCGGGATCAAAACATCCGGTTGCATCATCTGCCCGGGTTTTTGGTTCAAACCACCGCCGTCCTGCCACTTCGGGATCGGGACGCGGCGGGCATGTCTTTTTGCCGGCCGACGATGGATTTACGCTCGCGTATCCAACGATTCGAGATCGGGATCATCCGCGAGGCTTTGGATAAAACCGGGTGGAATCGTAGCGCCTGTGCCGGGCTTTTGGGTATACCGGTGCGGACCCTATCCCGTAAAATGCAAATGTATCAAATTGATAACGAGTTGAATGGAGACGAGTGATGATGCATGTATGCAAGTGGTTGATCTGATCCAAAGACGCCCACCGAAAAATCGACGGATGCTTGCATCCTTTGGTTGACTCGTATCTTTGAGCAGGCTAAGATTCGGCACCGCGTAGGCTGGTCTTTACCACAAGGAGGCAGGTATGTTCGGCAGTATCAAGGAGGATCTTCGGAAAGAAATCGATGAGATTCGTGCAGGGGGTTTGTACAAAGAAGAGTGGATCATCACCTCGGCGCAAGGCGCCGAGATTAAAGTCGAGGACGGCCGTGAGGTGTTGAATTTTTGCGCCAACAATTACCTTGGGCTTTCGGACAAGCCGGAGCTTTTGGAGGCGGCCCGCAGCGGTTTGGATACGCACGGTTACGGTATGAGCTCGGTGCGGTTTATTTGCGGGACACAAGACATCCATAAAAAACTGGAAGGCAAGATCGCCGAGTTTCTGGAGACCGAAGATACCATTCTGTATTCTTCCTGTTTCGATGCCAACGGCGGATTGTTCGAGACCTTAATGACCGCCGACGACGCCATCATATCTGACGAGCTCAACCACGCGAGCATCATTGATGGAGTGAGACTGTGCAAGGCCGAGCGGCATCGTTATAAAAACGCCGACATGGGCGGGCTGGAAGAGATTTTGAAAAATACCCAGAGCAAACGCAGGCGCATGATCGCCACCGACGGAGTTTTCAGCATGGACGGCAACATCGCGCCCCTGGACAAGATTTGCGACCTGGCAGACAAGTACAACGCCATGGTGATGGTGGATGATTCTCACGCAACCGGTTTTATCGGAAAACGCGGCAAAGGCACCCCCGAGCACTGTGGGGTGCTCGGACGCATCGATATCATTACATCCACCCTAGGTAAAGCCATGGGGGGTGCTTCGGGTGGTTTTACCAGCGGGCGTAAAGAGATCATCGAGTATCTCAGGCAGCGTTCCCGGCCGTATTTGTTTTCCAATACGTTGGCGCCTGTGGTGGTGGCCGCCGCCCAAAAAGCTTTCGAGATGGTTTCTTCCACCACCCAGCTTCGGGATAAGCTGGAGCAAAACACCCAATATTTTAGAAAAAAGATCACCGATGCGGGGTTTGATGTCAAACCCGGAGTGCATCCCATCGTGCCCATCATGTTGGGAGACGCCAAGCTGGCAAGCGCCATGGCTGCAGACATGTTCAAAGAAGGCATTTATGTGGTGGGGTTTAGCTACCCGGTCGTCCCCAAGGGTAAAGCAAGAATACGCGTGCAACTGTCCGCCGCCCATGAGACCAAACACATCGATAGAGCCATCGAAGCCTTTACCAAGGTAGGAAAAAAGCACGGCGTGATTTCCTAATCGTTTTTTCTAGAAAATCCACCCCATATCGACAGAGCCTTTCACATGTCTGACTAATTCCAGTATTTATCCCGATGCGTTTTTGATTTGTGAGGTGAATCCGAGATACAGGAGGTCTGCTCAAGATGAGAAAAATTGCTTTTATAGGATTGATTCAATTGCTTTATGTCTTGATGAATGCCGGCCCGGTTTTGGCCGCCGGAAAATCCGGTATCGGTAAAGAGATGTCGCCTTGGTGGATGACGTTTTTCGTCGTAATGTTGTTGTGCATCGCGATCTTGCCTCTGGTTGCGGAAAAATGGTGGCATCATAATAAAAACAAGCTCATCGTATCGGCCTTGTTGGGCCTGCCGGTATTGATTGTGTTTTTCATCAAAGATGCGAATGCCGTATTGCATACCGGTCAGGAGTATATCTCTTTTATCGTTCTTCTGGCGGCGCTGTTTGTCGTCTCGGGGGGTATCTTTGTACAAACCGACATGCGGGCAACCCCCATGGTCAATACAGGCTTTTTGGCGTTGGGGTCGGTCTTGGCTTCTTTTATGGGCACCACCGGGGCTGCCATGTTGTTGATACGACCGCTTATCGCTACCAACAAGCAACGCACCAAAAAAGTGCATACCTTGGTCTTTTTTACGTTTTTGGTTGCCAACATAGGAGGTTGTCTGACGCCGCTTGGAGATCCGCCCTTGTTTATGGGGTATCTCAAGGGAGTGCCGTTCGAATGGACGTTTAATTTGCTGGTCGAATGGGCGGTCGTGGTGGGATTTTTGTTGTTGGTATATTTTATCTTGGATACGGTGATCTTTACCAAAGAGCTTTCGATGGCCCTCGAAATGGACAAGCTCGTGGTTCGACCCACTCGGATCGGAGGCGCCGGGGTCAATGTTCCTTTGCTGGTCGGGGTGGTGCTTTCGGTGGCTTTTCTCAACGAGCACTATCTGCCGAATGACTGGCCGTTTCCGCTAACACCTTTTCCTTTGAGGGAGCTGGCGTTGGTAGGGTTGGCCCTAGGCTCCTGGAAGCTCACCGACAAAGGCCTTCGGCAGGCAAACCATTTTACAATGTATCCCATCATCGAGGTGGCTGCTTTGTTTGCGGGTATCTTTGCAACCATGATCCCGGCGATTCTCATTCTCAACGCCCGGGGTGGCGAGCTGGGGGTAGAAAGCCCGATGAGCTTTTTTTGGGCCACGGGCATATTGTCGGCCTTTTTGGACAATACCCCGACCTATGTGGTGTTCTTTTCCTTGGCGCAAGGGTTGGGAATACCTGCCGGCGGCGTGGAGGTCGCCGCAACCGGGGTGGATGGGATTATTCTCACTGCAATCAGCTTGGGGGCGGTATTTATGGGAGCCATGACCTATATCGGAAATGCGCCCAATTTCATGGTCAAATCCATATCCGATAGCAGCGGGATCAAAATGCCGGGTTTTTTTGGTTATATGGTTTGGTCGGTGTTGATATTGGTGCCCGTATTTGTTGGAGTTACGCTGATTTTTCTGTAACCTGAGGTTGATGCTTCCAACACGGGATATGTGTACCGAGAGGGGAAGGGTGAGGTCTTCGGCTTGACAGCGACGAACGCCAGGGGTCAAAATGAAACTATGCGCCCCTGGGTGCATCGAAACGTAAGCGTTCACCTGGGGCAACGGTGACTCTTTCGATTTTGGCTCAGACAAGTCCTCGAAATCTTAAGAGTCACCGCTACCCAAAGTGAACGCTTACATCGAAACCATGAGGTTGAGACTTACAATTCAAGGAGATACGCATGCAAAAAAAAATATCGGTTTTGTTTGGATTGGTGGTATTGACTGCAAGCCCATTTGTTTTTGCGGATTTGTTTGCTCTCGAGATAGACGGCCAGGTCGGTTATACCCAGCTGGATAAAGTAGAAAGACCGGATTCCGACGAGCTCGTCACCCTCAAGGGCGGCACCGTCGGACTACACGGAAAGCTCGAGCTGTTGATGATATCGTTTGTGGTCGACTACCAACATTTTTTCAAAAATGCGGACTTGTTGCACTTGGGTTTTGGAATGGACATCAAACTGCCGTTGGGGGTGGTGGAACCGTATGTACGAGGTTCGGCGGGGCTGATGATGTTGTATGCGGGAAAAGAGGTTTTCGATCCGGACGCGGGCAATGATTATGAGACTACCTTGGGCGCTCAGGCGCGGGTGGGAGGAGGCCTCGACATCCCTTTGGGCGAGTGGTTTGCCGTAGGCGCCTCGGTGGATCTGGGGGCACATTATCTTACCGAGCTCGCCTATGATTTTTCTGTCATGGGATACTTGGGATTACGGATTTGAAATTGAGGACAAATTTCATTGAGCTGCCTGGACAGGCTTACTTTTCGGCAAACACCAGAGCTGTAAATCTATGAATCCGGGCTTCGGGATTTCTCCAACAACCCGGCTTGAAAATATGGGCTTTCCGGCATAGATGATCCAGGTATTCTTCGATGGATTTCCAACCTTGCTCCACCGGGACTTGGGGTAAAAATACTCCCCGGTTCGCTCCGATCTCCAGCCATAGACCGTCTCTGCCCAGCTCGATTTCCTCGAGTGGATTTTTTACTTCGACTTTGGGCGAAAGCAGGGATATTTCGATATGAATGTCTTTGAGCTCGCTTTTCAGGACCGGTTTGAACCTGGGGTCACGCAAGGCCGCATCCAGGGTTCTGTCACGCACCATTTCCCAAAGGGGTTGCGTCGGTTCCATGTGTCCGATGCATCCTCTGAGCATTCCGTTTTTCTTCAATGTAACAAATGCCGCAGCAGGTTGTAGAAAAATGTTGCTCTCAGGTTTGAAATCCGTGACTTTTTGACTTTCAAGATGATTCGCCAGGGTTCGACGGGCCAAAGAAAGCAGGGTTTTTTTATTTGCATGGCTCAATTGCGCTGTCCAGTCGGTTGGATCAGACGATGCATGTACTGAGCGGGTTTGTTTGCCCGGCAGGGCGGCGGCCGAAAAATATCCGACAATTCGACTTTGTTTGTCACCAACGATATCCCCGGAGTTTCTTCGATCCAAGATATGCAACTCTATGCCTGGGGTCATTTTTAAAATCTCGAGCAGCACCAAGACCGGGCCTAAACCGCAAAGTTGAGCGCTGTCGGACTCGAGGATCTTGGTCGGGGGGCTGTCGCGCTCGATATGCTTTTTAAAATAATTTTGATTGGCGGTATAGAGGCCTTGTACATCCAGCTTTTTGATGTATCGAATCGCATTTTCGTCCATGGCTACCGCAGTGTCGTAGGCATGGTCGTGAGACATGTCGGTGCTGGCGACGATCAGAGTATCGCTACGGGCAAGTTTTTGGTACAGAGCCGTTGCGAGCTTTTTCATCTTTGAGGGGTCCGGATCGGAAATCATGATGGGAATGAGGTGAAAAGTATCCAAGCTCGCCTGTAAAAATGGCAACTCCACTTCCAATGCGTGCTCACCTACAAACTTGGCATTGTCCAGTTTGGCGGCACGGGTGTCTGCCAGAGCTTGGATGATGTCATGATTTAAGGGAATGTCTCCCAATGGAGTACGGTAGGCATGCATGCTCAAAAGAGCCGGATCTCGAAATCGGCGTCGATGTGCGCTCGCCAGCACGACCACGTTTTTGTATCGATGTCCTGAAATAGCCCGAAAGGCCGGGGCCGCGACCGGGCCCGAGTATGCATAGCCGGCGTGCGGTACGATGATGCCTAGAGGTTTTGATTGCACGGCTTTCTGTGTTGAGGTCCCTTGCCTCAGAATTGCCTGGATCGTCGTGGCAAGCTCGTGCTTGTCTTGGGGGTAAAACATACCTGCAACTTGGGGTTCGAATGCTATGGGTTTCGATTCTTTACTCGTAGGCATGCTTTTCTCCCGGCAATTGGTCGCCACGGGTATACCGAGGCAGGCAATGACTGCCAACCTCAAAATCAAACCAAAGGATGGTCGCATGGAACTCTCCCGATTGGATGGTTGAACTCAATGATGATGCAAATCATGCCATAAGAATCCGTCTGTCTGCAAGTAGTGGATAGAGATAGGTATACCGTGCTGCCCGGGATGTCGCATCGTTTGTTGATCCCAAGAGATTTTTATAGTATCTTGGTGGAAATATAGAATTTTGTAATCAACCTCAACAAAGTTGATGGAAGAACATGAGCTTTTTTCAGAAAGCCTTTGTTTTAATGGCGATCCCGATTGCTTGGACGACTGTATATCTTATCTTCAGCCTCATGTTTTTCAGTCAGCCCGGCCTGGTGGTTTTCATAAATAGGATGCAAAGCCCCATATCTGAGATGCTGTGGTTGACAGGGTGTCTGGTTGCGGTGTCCAGATTTGGTCCGGGCGAATATCTTCGTAAAGCCTGGATGTATTTTGCGGTTGCACCGGTTGCTTTTCTGATTTCTGATTTGTTGCCTTTCTTTACATATTTACAGCCATCTTGGAAAGATGGTGTCGGTTTGGTCCAGGGTTTATTGGCGGTGTCGGCAAACCTTTGTGGTGTTGTCGCCACCGTAATGTTCTCCCAAGCCTGGAGGGTTGCAGGGCTCATATTGCCGGGTACCAAAATGATCCAATGGATCATCCGCATCTTGGTTGCAGTCCTGGCGTTTACAGCAACCGCTCCAGGATTGGTGGCAAACTTCAATAGGGTCTTGATCGGGGAGGATCTGGCCAACTCCCTGTTGGCGGTCGCCTCCGCCCTGGGCGATACAATCTGTCTGGTTTTGGTCGCACCTCTTATACTTACAGCCATTGCTTTGCGGGGAGGCTTGTTGAGCCGGCCCTGGTTGTTTTTCTCCATATCTTTTGCAGGCTGGTTCATATTTGATTTTTCTCTGACATTGGGTCCGATGTTCGATTGGTCACCTGAAGTGGTTACGATTATATTTGGTGTGGCTCAATCTCTGGGATCGGGATTCAGTTTTTCGGCCGGTATGGCGCAGAGCCTGGTTGCAGATCGAATCAAAAGTGTGAGCCGGGGTTCGTAGGGTAACTATTTTTTGTTGGTTGAGAGTCATTTCTTTATCCAAAACACCCCAAAGCCATGCAAATTTTTTTCGTAAAAAGTGCTATCCATTGGTTTGATAGAAAAGAATAGAGGGAATAATTCCAATTTAAATAATGTTGAATTGGACCTGCCTTGAAGGATTGACTCTTTGGAAGGTTCGCTTATATGATGACCAGCGTGGGAATCTCTTTGGAGAATTGCAGTTTGGATACGAACGTTTTGATGAGGCGATCTGGGTGTAACTCTATGAAATAAAGATTTTTATAGAGTGGGTGATTGGAAAATGGGTTTGGTTTGATACGCAAACGAAGGAGGGTTTCAAGTGGCGATATCCAAGAAAATCGAACAGATGATGGGCGCAGGATCATGGATTAGAAAGATGTTCGAAGAAGGCAATCGAATGAAGCAAGCGGTTGGGGCGGATAAGGTGTTTGATTTTAGTTTGGGTAACCCGGTCATGGAGCCTCCGCCCGAAATGCAAAAATCCTTGTACAATCTCGTGGCGAACCCTCCCAAAGGAATACACCGCTACATGCAAAACGCCGGTTACCCGGATGTACGGGCGAGTGTGGCGGAATACTTGCAGGCTGATACCCAGACCTCATTGGATCCTAACGACATCATCATGACATGTGGAGCGGGAGGAGCGCTCAACGTCGTTCTCAAGGCATTGCTCGATCCTGATGATGAAGTGGTGGTCATCGCGCCGTTTTTTCCGGAGTACCGCTTTTATATCGACAATCATCTCGGCCGGATGATCGTGGCCGAGTCTGCACAAAATTTTGATTTAAACCTTGAAGAGATCGATCGGGCGGTCGGACCCAAGACGAAGGCCGTTGTGCTCAATTCACCCAACAATCCATCCGGAATCATGTACTCGGAGAAAAAATTAGCCGAATTGGGCGATCTGTTGGCCGGAAAAGAAAAAAAATACGCAAAGCCCATTACAATATTGAGTGATGAGCCATACCGAAAAATCGTTTATGACGGTCACAAGCTGCCTTCGGTTTTCCGCGCACATCCCAATACCATCCTGATCACTTCACACTCCAAGGATTTAGGGCTGGCCGGAGAACGAATCGGATTTGCCGCCATCTCTTCACATCATCAGGATCGAAATGTGTTGAGAGAATCCATGATCTTCTGCAACCGGATTCTCGGATTTGTCAACGCGCCGGCATTGTTTCAGAGAGCTGTAGCCCCGGTACAGCAAGCCAGCGTGCCGGTGGAACAATATCAGGAGCTTCGGGATGTGTTTTGTCAGGGGCTGATGGATGCCGGTCTCGAATTCATACAACCCCAAGGCGCTTTCTACTTGTTCCCCAAAACCCCGGATCAAGATGATGTGTCATTTGTACAAGAGCTACAAAAAGAATACATTTTGGCAGTGCCCGGATCCGGGTTTGGAAGAAAAGGTCATATACGGCTTAGTTTTTGTGTCAGCATGAACGAAGTCAAAGGTTCCCTGCCCGGGTTCAAGCGGGTGGTTGAAAAATACCGTACATAACCGGTCGCCTTCGATCGGAGTCGATCAATCCATGTCCGTCTTGGGTTGCGACTTGTCTGCCAGGGTTTGATCCTCTTCTTTCCAATCCAATCCACCCGGAACCGTAACCACCACGGTGTGACTATTGGAAAACGTTTTGCCTTCGCGGGCAATGATCGAAATGACATTGGGGCCCGGATTGAGTTGAATCGGTACCCGCAATTTCATTCTGTGAGGATTCTTTAGATTTGCGCCTGCCTTGAGAAAAACTTTTTCGCTGTTCACCCAGATGGCTGCGTCACGAATGGGTTGATCCCTATCCAATACTTCTCCCTTGACGGTAATGCTGGGGCCGGTGGTCAAATATTCGGGGATTGTCTCGAGCTTGATGACGGGTGGAGTAAACTGCGCAAACGCGGTCCAGGCGGTTTTTTCGGTTGGTTTTACCGAAGATGCCGCTACTTTTTTTACATTGTTTTTGTGTATCCATCCGACAGGTTGTTTCTCTTGGTCATGAATCCTAAACCAAGGACCAACCTGTAGATCGGACAATACCCGCTTACCGCGGCTGATTTTTGCCAATTTGGGGCTTTGAGAGTCGGCTCCCGAAAAAAGCTCGGCGGACTTTTGGGTGATCAGGAGTCCCGTTGTCATGGATTGGATCTTATGGGCCGATTTGTTTTTATAGACCGGGATTTGTAGGTTGGCCACATTTGAAGTGCCCAATTCTGCATCCCAAATGGATAACTCGAATGGCAGGTTGTCGCTGGTCAAATTGTCTTGGACGGTAAATACGAAAGAACGTGAGACTGCTTGTCCCGGCAGTATCTCTTTGTAGCTTACTCTACCTTTGCCGGTTTCCAGATAGACGTCCTTACCGGCCTCACTCATGATCAGGCTTTTTGCATGGAAGGCTTTGCCTTTGCCTTGGTTGTACACCGTAACCTTCAACTCGATGGTTTCTCCGGGTTGCACCAATCCGTCGCCGTTTCCCTTTGTATCCAACACCTGATAACTAAATCCAAATATCGGTCGATCCAATTCCTTGGTTCTGATGGTGGTTTCAAAGGGCATCGGGGGGTGGCTGGACTCACTGCTGAAGACAAATCGAAGCTCTTCAGTTCTACTGATGGCTGCGCGGGGGATTTTGATCGGTACGGAAAATGTACCGGTTTCGTTGGGGCCGACGCGTCCAAAGAGAAATTCTTTCTTGTCGTACAAAGGATTCTTACATTTGGTCTCAGCCCGAAGCCTGAAAAACGGTGCAGTGCCCACATTGCGGACTTTCAATCGAAGCTCTACTTCTTGATCCGCTTGGGCGTGGGTTACTGTTTTGCCTTGATCGCCGACGATTTCATATGACACTTCGCCACGTGCGCCCAGGCCTTCTCCCTTCGACCAATCAATGCTCAATTGCTTCATTTTGGATTCGATTTTTTCCTGTTGCTCTTTCTGCACTTGTCTCAAAAATGCCATACCCTGGTCCAACATGTCCGAACCCTTGGAGCTGGGTGTTTTGAGAAGAAATTCTCTGGCCAATTTGATTTCAAAGTCTTCTACAAATTCGGGTTCTTCGAGGCTTTCTTGGTCCTGGTCCGGGTCTTTTGGACCCTCCGCGGTGGGCTCGGTATTTTCGTCCGATTTTTCTTCGGTGTCTTCTTCGAATACATAGCGGATGTTTTCACTCGGTTTCTGATCGAACGATTTTTTGGTCTTGAAATGGGACTTGATGTCTTCTTCCCGCCGGTATTCACGTTCGGCAAACAGTTGGATGTCGTCTTTTTCAAGCACGATGGGGGTAAGCTGAATATCCGGAGTGACTCCGATTTCCTGGATCGAGATGTCACCCGGGATGAGATACTCGGCAACGGTCAGCTTGAGGCAAGCGCCTTCCACCGAATCCGGGACCCTTTCGTTGAGAATTTGTACGGTGCCTTTGCCGAACGTCTGCTGTCCCATGAGTACAGCCCGGTTTAAATTTTTCAAAGCTCCGGACAGAATTTCCGAAGCAGAGGCACTACCGTTGTTGACCAAGACTACGATGGGCAAATCTTGCTCGACTCCATCTTCACTGGCATTTTGAACTTCACGCCGCTTCTGTCTTTTTGTCTCGGAATAATCATCGTCATAGGTGACGGTGGCAACAATAACTCCTTGTTTTAGAAAAAGATCTGCGACCTGAACGGCGGCTTTCATCAAGCCGCCGGCATTGTTGCGCAAGTCCAAAACGAGTCCTTTGAGTCCTTTGGATTCTCGTTTCATGGCGGTCAAGTGCCGAAGGACATCCCCGGCGGTATGCCTGCCGAAGTCTTGGATTTGGATATATCCGACGTTGTTTTCCATTAATTTCGATACCACACTGCGCACTCGGATGATGTCTCGTGTCACTACGAATCGGTGTGGCTCGCTCCAGCCTTGTCGCATGACCCAAATGGTGACTTTGGTTCCTTTCTTTCCGCGCAAGAGGTTTACGGCTTCATCCAAAGGCATGTTTTCAGTCGACTGATCTCCAATTCTGACTATTTTGTCTTTGGCCTTGAGACCCATTCGGGCAGCCGGGGTATCCGGCATGGGTGAGATGATGGTCAAGGCTCCATCCCGGATGGTGATACGGATGCCCAGTCCACCAAACTCTCCTGTGGTTTTGAGTTGCATTTCGCGAAACAACTCAGGGGGCAAAAGATTCGAATGGGGGTCTAAGGTGCTGAGCATGCCGTTGATGGCCGCAAATTCGATATCTTTTGCATCGGTTCCGGATTCGAGGTTTTCGTCGATGAACTTGAAAATCGGATGTAGATTGTAGTTCATCTCCCATATTGAAGCCGGATGACCGACCTTGAATTTTTGTTGTTTTGAGCCGACCTGTACGGTTGCATATCCATTTTTCAGTTTTATCTCGACCTCCGCGGTGCCCCGTTCGAGGTACTCGAGGGTCGCTTTGAGCATCGCATCCGGTCGAATCCGGGATGGATCGACATAATCTTCTTTGAGTTGCAACAACACCCAACTGTATGCCTCCATTCGGGACAGGGCGTATCCATCCGATGACTCCAGTTTGGCATAACATTTGGGAAGAGATTCGGGCTGGATGAACAAAAGACCCAAAGAGAAGATTATGAGAAAGGTTTTCATGGGATTTTCAACTCGGCGCATTTTGCATCTCTCCTTACATTGCCTGGGATGCTTACTTGGTTTTTAGCTTTGGGTTCATGGATCATTTTTTTCGATCATGGTTGAATCGATTTTTTCTCTCTTACACATAAATAGTATATGTATTCACACCTCGAGGTGCAGTGATCTCTATTATGCATCACGAAGACTTTCGAATCCACTAAATCTTTAGAAGAATTGACTCGATTTTCAAGCAGGAAAAGCCTGATCGGGTTGGGATGATGGATATCGATCGGTCAGTACGGTTTGTTCCAGATCTAAAAATTTCGACTTCAACTCCAGTCCCCCACCAAATCCACCCAGTCCTCCGGCCGCAAGAACCCGATGGCATGGAATGAAGATCGGCCAAGGATTGGTCGCCATAAGCCGTCCCACTGCCCGGGCGGCTTTGGGATGACCCGCCAGGCCGGCGAGCCGGCCGTATGTTGTTGTGCTTCCATACGGTATGGATTTGAGGCTTTCATACACACGCAGAGAAAAAGGCGTCATGGCAGGAAATACGATCCGGCACTGAAATTCTGTCCGGCATCCCTGGAAATACTCCTCAAGTTGTTTTGCGGGGGTGTACACCCATTCCTCTTCCCCCCCGATGGAATAAGATCGCATCTGAAGTGCTTGGATGAACCGTTTTTGATCACCTCCGAGCTGCACCTGAACGATACCCTCGTTACTTGCGGCCAAGAGGGTTGTACCGGGGGGTCCACCCAAAACCGCCTTGATTGCGACTTGTAGATTGTCGCTCATGAAGCCTCCATCGTATATTTTACCTTCATTTTCAATTGACTGGATATTTTGTTGCCTCTCGGATCTTGGGTTGTGGTCGTGCCTCCCAGATTGAAGGATGCCAGGTTTCGAACCATTCTTCCTTTGGTGATCGAAAATTGACAGGTTCCTTCTCCGGCACCGGATAGATTGGCTTCAATGGGTAGAGGCTGACCCTGAACGGTCTTATCCATCAAAAGCATCTTCATCTCCATCCCAATCTCCGCCCTTTTTTCACCTTTCACATCAAACGATTTGATATATTTGTAGTTCGCTTTAATCTGCATTTTGAGATCGACAGCACCGGGTAGATTGGTCGGAACCTCTTGTTCGATACTCCACTGGTCACCCGGCTTAATGGGTTTCTCAGGAAGTATGACGATGTTATGGGCGATTGAGGAGCGGATTGATTCCGCCATTTGTTTAAATTGTGGATTGATCTCACCCTCATTGAGAAGCTTTGAAGAAGTAATCTCTCCGCGATCGGACATTTTTATTTCAAGTTGAAGCTTTTTGATTTCATCCAGATGGGGCGTGGGATATTTGGTTCGACCCAGCTTGGTCTCCACATCATATTGGTCAAAACCAATCAGGATTGTGGCCGTGTTGTCTTGTATCATATTGATTTTGTGATGTAATTTTATCTTCATGTTCATGGATACATTTTGGGGTTTCTCCGGCATGACCTCAAATGCCATCGACATGATGTGATTGGTCGTCATCATGTAATCAACCGTGTCTCCCGCATGAAACTTATATCGAAGCAAGACCGCCTCGGCGCCAGCAACGCTGCCGACAATCATGGTCGATTGGAAAAATGCACCTGCTACAAATAGAAGGGAGCGTGTTTTCAACATTATTTCACCTCGTTTACGAGCAAAAAGCGCTTATGTATGATACTGGAGTCAAAAATCCTGGTCATGGTTTCCAAGAAAAACCTCTTCATTCGACGACAGTTTGCGAGAGATTGGCCGATGGAGCTTTCCGAGGTGGTTTTTTACGGTGTTCGGCCTCGGTCTTACTCAATATGCATCCGCAATAGTTTTGGCGTCTGAGCCCAAACTTTTGGGACATGGCGATGGATTCTTGGTAACCGTTATTATTGCAAAAATCCTCAGCGAGGAATTCAATGTCGATCTGTTTTGCGATTCTTGATCCTATCTCATTGATTAGGTTCGAGTTTTTATAGCGGCTTACGGTCAGGGTGACCGTATATGCGTCAAATCCTTCTTGTTTGGCGGTACGAGCACAGGCGATCATTCGCAGGTGATAACAGGCTTCACATCTTTGGCTGCCTTCAGGCAGGTGACGGAAAGGAGCCGTAGCTTGCTCCCATTCGGACGGATCATACGGGCTTACGATGAGCTTTTGGTTGAACAGACTGCATAATTTTTGAAGCTGGTCCCTTCTCCATAGGTATTCGGATTTGGGGTGAATGTTGGGAGCATGATAGTAAAGCGTCAAATGATGCTCGGGTGTAAGCCGCGAGATAGCGACCGTGGAGCAAGGAGCGCAACATGCGTGGACCAATATACGAGGCATGGGATTCAACCCGTTCAACATTATTTCTTTTGAGAAGCAAGCGATTTGATTTTATCAATGCCGCCCAGCTGGTTCCAGTCTTTGAGGTAGTCCATAGCGGTTTTCAGCTGGAAATCGTCCTGCAAGTTGTTTTCGTCTGTATTCTGTTCAACTTTTTTATTTGGGTCGGATTCTTGTTGAGGCCGTACCCGGATGGTTGTTACGGTTTCCTCCAGTGGTTTTTGTACTATTTTGATATCCGGCCAAATTCCATGTTTTTGAATGGAGCGATGATTTGGAGTGAAGTAATGGAGGATGGTCAGTTTGAGGCCGGATCCGTCTTTTAGAGTGACCATGGTTTGTACCGAGCCCTTGCCGTAGGATCGGGTGCCCAAGATGAGGGCGCGGTTGTGATCTTGCAAGGCGCCGGCTACGATCTCGGAAGCTGAAGCACTGCCCCGGTTGATGAGGCAGATCAAAGGGTAATTCGGCTCGGTTCCCCTTTTGTGCGCAAATTCCTGCTCGACCTTTTTGCTTCTTCCTTTGGTCTCGACAATGAGACCCTGTGAAAGAAACCGATCCGCAACCCGAACCGCTTGATCCAGCAAGCCTCCCGGATTGTTCCTGAGGTCCAGCACCAATCCTTTTAGGTTGCCGCCGGATTGACTCTTGAGCTGCTCGAGCGCTTCGCTCATGAATCGGTCGGTTTTTTCTTGAAATGTCTTGATCCGTACAACGCCGTATCCCGGTAAAGGCATGAATTTTTCGACCGGATTGACTTGGATCCTTTGTCGAATCAATATGAAGTCCTTGGGTTTTTCGAAATCGGGCCGAGAGATTGTCAACACGACTTTGGTTCCGGGGGTGCCTTTGATGGCCCGCATGGCTTGTAAAATGTCCATCTTTTTCGCGGCAACTCCGTCAATTTTGACAATCCTGTCTCCCGGCATTACGCCGGCCCGGGAGGCGGGGGTGTCGTCGATTGGAGCCAACACAATCAAAGCTCCATCTCTTTCCACCGCTATCTCGATGCCCACACCTCCAAACTGACCCGTTGTGTCCTCCTGGATGGATTTGAATTCTTCCGGTGTCATAAACATGGAATGGGGATCGAGTGTTTTGAGTATGCCCCGAATGGCGCCATATATCATCTCTTTATTGTCGAGTTTTTCCACATACATGGTATCGACGTAGTGCATGACTTGGGAAAGAACGTCCAAGTTTTCATAGGTTTCATCCGAACCAGCCGTAATGGGTCGGCTCAACAACAAAACCAAGCCGATACATAGGATCATGTTTTGTACAAGGTGCCGGTTTTTATTGAGAATCATTGGAGAGTCTCCTTCGTGTTTTCGCCTGGTAGACAGTGTACCACAACCCTTTGGTCGGATCGAGCACTGCTTTGAGCACGGCGTTCGCCTCGATTGGTTTGAAATGATACGGTTGCCAGTTCGTGCTGGACAATGTGTTGTCATGGGTGATAATTGTACGCCATAAGTAAAGAAAGTGGCAGGTGAGGGTTCATCTGCCGGTAGAGAGGAGGCTTCCCGAACGCCTGGCCTGATCGTGAATACATCGTAAATTTTTGTAACGATTCAGCCGGTCTGGTCACAATGGATTAAAAGGCACGGATGGAAATTTATCCTCTGTGTATCTCAATCGAAACGGGCGTTCGGGTGACAATAATACCTTTACCAGTGAAACAAAGAGGGCCATTGCAACTTCAAGGATTTGATGCCGAGTACCTCGAGCGCTTGCGTAGAGGGGATACCGAGACGGAACGTCATTTCGTCTCGTATTTTTCCACCTTGATATCCATCAAAACCAGATATCGGATGTGGCCGGTCCACGTTGCAGACGATATTCGGCAGGAGACGTTGTATAGAGCGTTGCGGATAATACGATCCGATGATGGAGTTCGTCATCCGGAAAGGTTGGGTGCTTTCGTCAACACCATATGCAATCATGTCATGTCGGAGACCAAACGCAAAGCGCACGCCGCTCCTTCGTCACACGATAAGATCGACTGTGTAGATCCTCAGGGAGGAAGAAACCCGGAGGATACCTTCATTACCCATGAAAAAAAGGCGCTGGTCAGAAACATCATTCGAGATATGGCGCCCAGAGATAGGGTTGTGTTGGAATCGGTCTTTTTGAATGAAAATACAAAAGACAGTGTTTGCAACGATCTAGGTGTCGATAGAGACTATCTGAGGGTTTTGTTGCATCGTGCCAAAACACAGTTTCGTTCACGGTATCTCAAACAGATGAGTGTTGGGCGGGCGGATGGCGATCCGTCGAAAAAAAGAAAACTATCGAGGCAGGTAAAGTGATGGACCTGGATCATAGAGAAGCAGTATTAAAAGGGTATACGGAAAAATATCTATTAAACGAACTGGATGAGGAACAGCGTTCGGCGTTTGAAGAACATTTTTTCAGCTGCCCCGCTTGTGCAGAGGATCTCAAGACCACCGTAGAGTTTTTGGACAATGCCGGTGAGGTGTTACGCGAACAATCCGCGAGACGGGTATCCTTTGGGATGAACAAATCCCGGCTGGAGGGTTGGTTGAGCTTGTTTTGGCCCATGCCGGCAGGTGCTTGTTGCGCATTCGTGTTTGTTGTGGGGGCGGTTTTCTACCTGGCGATGGGAGTTGTGCCCGGCTTGCAGGACAGGCTGGAGATATCCAGCCATCCACAAGTGGTTCCTTGGAACTTTCTGCCGGTATCGAGAAGCGAGACGAAGGTTGTCAAGGTATCCGTCCATCATCGGATGGTGGGCCTCACCCTGAGTGTCAATGTCACCCAAAGCTACCTGTATTACCAAGTGGCGGTCGGAAATGAGAATCAAGAAACCATCATGTCAACCGTGGTTGTAGCGCCTGCGCCAGGAGAGGAAATGCATTTGATGTTGCCGGTCGATCGGATGAAATCGGGGCGTCATACCGTGGTTTTGTCCGGAATGAACGTCATGAACGGTCCCGTGGTGGCCCCTGATTTCGCCCGATATTATTTCATGTTGGAGAAAGATTGATACGCATTGAAAAGATGGAGGGAGAAAATGATGACCAGCCGATATCTATACAATTGTAATGCCGTGGCGTTTGGAGGACAGATTGTTTCGCCGTTTACCGAGGTGGTCGAATCCCAAGCCGCGGCTGTATTGCCCGTAACCGGCGGTTATGGATCAGCTCGGGTCAACAACTACAAATATCGGGAGTTGGTATCATTTGGCTATGCGCAATCTGTGGTTACCGGAAGCGCAACCCAAAATGGCGGCCAGCCGACATACAACTCGTTGTGTACCGTCATGATCGAAGACGTCAACATTGCGGGAGTGATCACAGCGGATCGGATTGTTGCCAGACTCGTGGCCGAAGATTCACCGGCTCGAGAAAAGACGGCCGATCCCGAACCACATATCTGTCCGATTGGCAGCCATTTCGACAATCTGCGGGTGGCCGGATTTCCTGTCAACCTGGAGTGTCAAAAGCCGTTTCAAGAATGCAACACCTATACAAAGCTGGTCGAATCCTGCAACCGGCACGAAGTTGCGTTTGTAGACAATGACGGAAAACCGGCGGTATTGCAGGGAGAGTTTGCTTCACGTACAAAACCGATCCGGACCCGGGCGAACAGTTATTTTCAAGATACGTTGCTTCGAACCTCCTTGTTTTCCGAGCCTACCAAGGAGAAAAAGGATATAGAAGACAAAACCTACGCGCAAGGCAAAGTGGATTCGGGAGGTGTGTGCAGCATTCATGTGCCGGGATTCGGTACGGTTTATTTCGGTGACTACATTGTCAGTATGTACTCCAGGCGCCTTACCATGATGAGGGTCGAGCTGGGTTGCCCGGAGGTGGGCACCTTGACGTTCGGGGGATTGATAGGCAATGGACATACCTTTCCGTGAGATGCGCAAGCTTCATTATCTTCGTCTGTTTGACCGCCTGCATGGGTGAAAGGCCCTCTTTGGAGCAACTGCGTGATGAGGGTTATCGGGACCTCAACCGGGGTTTGCTGAAGACTGCTCTGGATATCGCTCGAAAAGGCCAGAAAAAAGCGGAAGAGAATCATCTGCCTGCTTGGAGCAGGATATTTCGGGTTCTCGAGGCCGAGGTGTTGGTTGGGCAGAGGCGGATCGACGAGGCCCTGATCACGCTGGGGCCGGTGCTCGAAAAGTCCAAAAAGCCCGACTTGGTCTATACCCGAGCCATCATGACCCGCGCACATGCTTGGTGTCAGTCTCCCGACGAGGAAGCCGCTTTTAAAAAAGCTGATCTCGAATTTGTCCAAGCATGGGATATCGCTTTGAGCGCCGGAGCAATAGGTCTGATGGGGGAGATCGCCCAGCGTAGGGGCAACTGTAGGTTGCTTGCAAATCACCCGGTTGAAGCCGAGGGACATTTTCGTCAAGCACTCGAATTCGCCCGCAGGGAGAAGCTGGTGTTTCAAGAAGTGCATGCTTCGGGCAGCATCGGATTGTTGAAAATATTTTTACAAAAGTTTGATGAAGCGACCGACTGGTTGGAGCAATCGCTCGATCTGATTCAGGGATTGAAAGCGGACAACCTGCTATGTAAATTGCTTGGCAATTTGGGATGGTGTTATTTCATGTCCGGCGATTACGAGAGGGCTTTGCCTCATTTGTTCAAGTGTCAAAGCTTGGCTCAAGAGTTGGGCTTGTTTGGCGATCGTATGATCGTACTGGCCAACATCGGGAACATCTATGTAAGAAAAAAATCGTTCGATTTGGCGTCCGAGTACTACAACCAGGCGCTCAAGATTGCCAAAGATCTCAAAGATCGGGCATGGATTGGTATTCTTTTGGGCAATTTGGCTGAAATGGCGTTGGAAAAACAACTCTGGGATCAAGCAGGCACATATGCCACGCAAGCGTTGAAAACCGCTACCGACCTGGGAAGCAAGGAGGAGCGTCTGCGCATGTTGTTGGTCAAGAGTAAAATCTATATCGGTAGGGGCCAGTATAAACGAGCCCAAGCCCAACTCGATGAGATAGAATCTTTGGCTGATGCGCATTCCAACATCATATGGAGAACCAAGGCCGCCGAGGCACAACTAAACTTCGTATCCGGGGATTATGAAAAAGCCGAGTCGGCGTTTCGAAGCGTTTTGGCCATGAGGGAGAAGATATGGAAACAATTGCGGGACGCCGAGCATCGGATCCCTTTTTTTACGACAATACGTAGGTTGTATGAAGATTATGTCGACATGTTGGTGATGCAAGGCAGGATAGAGCAAGCGCTTCTGTTGGCTGAAAACAGTCGAGCCAGGTTGGTGCGGGAGTTGCTGGGACAAAACAAACGCAAGGAACGATTTTCAAGCCAGAATTTTCAATCCTTGGCTCGTAGCGTGAACTCTGTTTTTTTGGTGTATTGGGTTGCCTCCAAACGATCGTATCTTTGGATTGTTTCGGATCGGGTTGTTCGACTTCAGATCCTACCGGGTGAGGATGAAATTACTCGTGATATCGATATTTACATGGATATGGTGCTCAGATCCAGAGATCTCATCAAGGATGCGGCCCCGATTGGTATACGTCTTTGGAAAGCTTTGATCGCGCCCGGGGTTGATCAGCTGCCAAGGGGTGTCAAGGTCATGGTGGTGCCGGATGGTCCATTGCATCGTCTGAATTTGGAAACCTTGATCGTGCCCGAACCGCAGCCGCACTATTGGATCGAGGACGCAAAAATCTCGATGGTTCCGTCGTTGTTGCTTTTGGATGTCGAGAAGGGTGTAAAGAAAAACCCGAGCCAAAACATGTTGCTGATCGGCGATCCATTGCCGGCCAACAATGATTACCCCCGATTGGTGCATGCCGCCGCGGAGATTGAAAAAATCGGCGGCTTGTTCGAATCGAAATCGAGATCGGTGTACACTGGAGAGGTAGTCGATCCGGATGTGTATCGAGATGCAAACCCCGGTCGGTTCGATTATCTGCATATCGTGACCCATATTATGCCCAACCACGAAAACCCGCTCGAATCGGCGCTCATCGTATCCAAAAAAGGCGAAAAATACCGTATATACGCCAAAGAACTACTGGATGTGCCGCTTCGAGCCGATCTGGTTACCCTATCTGGATGCCAAAGCGCCGGATCACGAGCTTTTTCGGGAGAAGGGTTGGTAGGGTTGACTTGGGCGTTGATGGTTTCCGGGGCCAAAAAGGTTGTGGGAGGATTGTGGAATGTCGAAGATGCTTCTTCCTCACAGTTGATGGTTCAGATGTACACGGGGCTTCAAAAAGGACTCGATCCGCTGGATGCTTTGCGCAATGCCAAACTGGCCTTGTTGCAATCCGATACTGCTTATAGAAAGCCATATTATTGGGCGCCTTTCCTTTTGTTTGTTCGCAAACATATCCAATAAGCTCGCCAGTTGCATAAAATGCCGTCATCCTGGATAGATTCTATCCAGGATTCATTGTTAAAATTATAGATTCTGGCTTAAAGCATGCCAGAATGACATTGTTTCCAAAAGCCACAAAAAGTTAAATCCCGGCTCAATCAAATATATGCACACATTTTGTTGTAGTCAGCTAATTTCGTGCGCTCTCAATAC
>JBFFBT010000018.1:0-35440 GCA_041560255.1 Myxococcota bacterium
GGATTGGACGCCCTGCTGGCGACATCCCAAATGCCTCGTGGTATCCCCGTAGGATGCATGGGTATCGGCACCTCGGGGGCTTACAATGCGGGACTATTGGCAGCCTCGATTTTATCCATACAGGACTCCGAGCTGGCAGAAAAGCTGAGGGCATATCGAGAAGATCTGGCTTCTAAAGTAGAGAAAAAAGACGCCGAGTTACAAAAAACCATTAAATCATGATGGTGTGGATGGAGCATAGGTTTGTTTTGCGTTTGATGGGAAAGCAAACCCCTGCATCACTCATCTTGATTGGATGGATTGGTTTCACCCAAACGGGGTGTATTGATTGAGCTTCGTTTTCGCAGGCAGCAAGAATTGTAAGATGGTTGTGTTTGAGCATGGATGGCATGATGCCAAGGTGATGTATGGTTCTCGATCGATATATCATCAGACAAATTTCTTGGCCGATATTGGCCTCATTTGTATTTCTTAATCTTATTTTCTTGGTAGTTCAGATACTAAAAGTCGGAGAATTGGCCGCAGGAGCGGATTTCGGGCGGTTAATGCAGGTGGCGACTTTGTTTCTACCGGGTTTTTCCGTCTTGACCATACCTGTGTCCGTATTGACAGGGGTTCTTCTCGGCTTCGGGCGCATGGCGTATGATGAGGAGCTGGTAGCTATTGCTTGCGCGGGCATTGCGCCCAGACGGTTGTTTTTGCCGCCCTTGGTAGTCGGTCTCATGGCGACGGGTTTATGCATTTTGGTGGCCAATTTTTTAGCTCCGGCATCCATGGCATCCATTCACAAGGCGTTTGTCGTATTGAGCAAGGAGCACATTGCAACCAAGTTGAAATCCTCGACTTTCTATCAAGATATTCCCTGGGTCGTGTTGTATGTGCGGGATAAAGGTGGAACACCGAGCAATTGGAAGGGTTTTCTCATGTTTGACAGCCGGCCCGATCAAACTCCCTATCTTATGGTTGCGAATAAAGCTGTCATTTGGCCGAAACATCAAGGCAACTATCTCGATCTTCGTCTATGGGATGGAGCGGTGCATGTTTTAGAAGCAGACGAGCTATATACCGTATCATCGTTCAAGAAAGCAAATATCGGAATCGATATCGAGCGAATGGTGGATCATTATACCCGGTTCATATCCCTATACGAACGGCGTTCGCTTTCCGAGTTGGCTGCTGAAGCTGAAAATCCAAACCTTACGCAACGGGAAAGAAGCCTGAATGCCTCTGCGATGCACAGGCGTTTCGCCTTTCCGCTGGCGTCTACTTTGTTTGCGTTATTGGGTTGTGCGCTGGCCTCGGCTGGTCGGATAAAGGGAACCCGTCGCATGTTGATTATCTCCATAACGGTGGTGGTGTTCTATTACCTTTTCATGCGTATGGGTGATGCTCTGACGGAGAAAGGTTTTCTGCAGCCTGCTTGGGCTGCTTGGATGCCCAATATTTTTGTATTGCTTACGATTGTGTTATTGATGACACGCAACCGCAGGAGGTTGAATTGATTTTTAGCCGGATGATGATTGCGATAAGCCTCCGGTATTTGCTGATTGTGCTGATCGTACTGTGGGTGCTGGTCATTGTCGGTGAGATGTTTGAATCCGCCAGGTATTTGTTTTCCGGCAAAGGATCTGCGTTCGATGTCTTGATGTACTTTCTTTGCCGAACCATGGTGTTGCTACGATTGTTGTTGCCGGTGTCTTGGGTGGTTTCAGTCTGTTTGGTTTTTGCGTACCTCGGGCGCAATCTGGAGTTGCGAGCGCTTGCCGCTGCCGGTATGGGTCCTTTTCGAATGGCGGCGGCGATCCTATTGGTTGGTTTGGGATTGGTGGTCACGACCATCGCAATAGGTGAGTTTTTGGTGCCGAAGGCACTCGAGCGGATCGAAACTCTCATGCGGGGTAAATTCGGACGGTTTGACTCGACCTGGAGGTTTTTTTCGCTGCATCATTGGTTTCAGGGTATTGGGAATCGCTTTTTCTATATCGATCAGAGATTGCAGGACGGACGTGAGCTGCGGGGGGTGATTCTGCTCGAAATGGATGAAGATTTTAATATCATACGACGCACTGATTTTAAAAAGGTGGTTCATCGTGATGGAAACTGGATTGGATCTCACGTTTCGATCCGTACGTTTCTCCAAGGAATGGTGAGCTCGTATGATACATTTTCTGAGAAAAAGTATTTATGGCCGGAAGGCGTCGAACACTTTCGCAGTTTGGTCGGTAGACCCGCTCAAAAACCATTGATGAACCTGTTGGAACATATCGAGGAAATGAAACGCCGGGGTATTTCTTCAGTTGAATACCAAATGGAGTTTCACAATCGGTTTGCCATTCCCTTGTTGGGGTGGTTAATCATTCTATTCGCGACTCCATGGATCTCCATGCCTGTCAGGCAGTCTTCTTTGGCGGGAGCCTTGATACAGGCAGTGATGCTTGTATTTGGAGCATATTTGTTGGTGGGTTTATCTACCGCGGCAGTGTCTTCTGGAACGTTGGATGCCCCCTGGGGTGCCTGGCTTCCGGTGTTGATCGTCGCCTTGGTCTCGATGCCCAAATGGATATCGATTTTTAGTTTTAGGCCGGTTTTTAGACCGGATGGTTAAGTGGTGTCAGTTGCTAGTTTACGTTCTATTATGGACACCGGGAATACGGAGTGGAAAACAAATATGAATACGGCAGCAAAACCGACCGAAAAAGTTTGTATGGTTGTACACGAACACTTTCCGAGGGATTTTAGAGTGCGAAGAGAAGCCCGGGCCCTCGTAAAAGCTGGTCTCGAGGTTACGATTATTTCATTGAAAGAACCGGGACAGCCTTTCTATGAGTACTGGATGGGCTTCGAGATAATCAGACTGCCCGTAAAGAGACATCGAGGCAGTCCATTGGCCGTGTATATGGCCGAATATCTTTCTTTTGCCTGGATGGCGGCATATCTTGTGGCCCTGCTGCATTCCGTGCGGCGATTCAGAGTGGTTCATGTCCATACGCCTCCAGATTTTTTGGTGATGGCGGGTTGGTTTACAAAAATTGTTGGCTCACGTTTGGTATTGGATATCCATGACCTTACCCCCGAATTGTATGCCTCTCGGTTTGGATCGCGTGGAGGCAAGGTGGTACAAAGACTTTATGAGATGGTCGAGCTGGGTTCTTGTAAGTACGCCGATAAGGTGGTGACCACCACGGATGCATTTCGAGATCGTTTGATTGCCAGAGGGGTTGCGGCCGAAAAAATTATGGTTGTATCCAACTACCCGGATCCTGATTTGTTCGGAATCGGCTTGAGGCCCAGAATCAAAAGGAAGAAAAAAGATCATTTTATCATTATGCATCATGGTACCATGCTTCATCGCTACGGTCAGGATATTTTATTGGAGGCATTTGAAAAAGTTCTTGAAATAGTTCCCAATGCGAGACTCGAGTTGTACGGTCGAGGAGATCTATTGCCCAAATTGGAACAATGGGTTCTCGAGCGGAAGTTGTTTGATAAGATAAGGTTTTTTGGCGAAGTCCCTCAAGAAGAAATCGTGAAAGCCTTAGAACAGGCTGATTTGTGTGTGGTCCCGAATCGAACCGACGCTATCATGGAGCTGGCATTTCCTACCAAGCTCCTGGAAGCCATTCATATGGGCTGCCCGGTGGTGGCTTCGGCCACACGATTGGTGGCAGATACTTTCGATCCGGGCACCGTTCGGTTGGTGGAACCGGGTGATCCGCACGCTTTGTACGAAGCCCTTGTTGATCTGGCCACAAATCCAGGCACACGATCCCGGCTGGCGCGTCAAGCCAAGAAAACGGCCGAAAGATTTTCATGGGAGCGCGAGCAAAACAAGCTCGTTGATCTCTATGCTGAGTTGGGTTGTCGTATCGGAGGTGATGCGTTGTAGCAATGACCTTTAGGGATATGGCCCGATACGGCGTATACCGACTCGTCACATTGGGAAAAAAACCCGAAATACAGAACCTTTCCCGAGACCCTCGCTCTGGGCCTGGATGGTTGCATGCATTTCTTTCAAAGAGTTGAAGCAACTGTGCAAGCCGAATCCGTGTCCGGTTTGCTTGGTTGAATATCCGTACAGGAAGACTTTCTTCACTGTGTCCGGGTCCATACCGCAGCCGTTGTCGGCAATTTCCAAAACAATCTGATGGCCGTCTTGTGAGACCTGAACAACGATTCTTTTCTCTCTATGGGTGTTGGATGCCAGTGCATCTTTGGCGTTGTCGAAGAGGTTTATCAAGACATGAATCAACTTGTGTTTTTGTACTACGATATCGGGCGAATTCAGATATTTTTTTTCCAATATGATGCCATGCTCACGGATTGGTTGCTGGAAAAGCTCGATGGCGTCATCCACGATTTGTGTTAAAGAAAATTTATCGGTGAACTTCGAGCCGGTGGCGTATTTTTGCTGAGATTGTACTACCGTGACAATGGATTGAATTTTTTTTTCCAAAATCAGGATGTCGGCATGAATTTTTTTCCATTCTGACAGCAAAGAATCCGTAAGCAGCTCGTAATATTTAATGAGATCACGCGTTTTCTCGCTCCGGATTGAATGCCCACCTGTCAGATGTTCTTTCAGCATGGTGGTAGCTTGGGATAAACGTTGCATTCTGGATTTTGCGATGGTCTCGCGAATGGATTGGACTGTGATGTTTGCGGTATTGATGAGATTGCCGACGTTGTGTAAAATTCCGGTTGCTACCTCAGTCATACCGGCCTTGTGCGCATTGTCGGCAAGTTCTTGACGGGTTTCTTCGAGCTCAACCAATGTTGATTCGAGTTGATCCTTCTGCTCTTCCAGCTGTTCTTTTTTGGTTTTTAGTTCCTTGGTGCGATCGCTTACCAAAACGTGTAAGGCGTTTTTTTGCCTCTCGATCCGCATGACTCGAAAACGGTGGATTGCGAGGATGCCTGCGAGCATAGTTACAACCGAGATCATATAAAACCAGGAGGTTTGATAATAAGCCGGAAGCAACCGCAATGAAAAATATGCATGTTTTCGACTCCAGGCTTGATTGGGATGGCGGGCTTTGACCTCTAGAGTATAGTCGCCGGGTGGAACATTGGTGTAAAACGCATTTCGTCGATTACCGGCTTGAATCCAATCCTCGTCGAAACCCTTCATCCGATATTTAAATTGAACCTTATCGGCGGAAGTAAGGCTGGGAGCAGAGTAACGAAGCTCGATCTGTTTCGATCCTGGTTGGATGATGGCGGGTGAGGAGACTGCCTGACCGTCCACCCAAACGTTTTCGATCAATACGGTCAGAGGTGGTTTGGATGCAGAAAACCGTTTGGGAAAAAATCGGGAAATTCCCTCGACCGTACAAAACCAAAGCGTGCCATCACGCATCCTGAATCCAGCTTGTTTATAATTACCGGTGCATTCGGGTTTCAACATCCCCTCATCCGTACCGAAGACCATGGTGGCGGTATCGGAGGGGTGACCATCTGCGAGCTTGATGAGTTGTTTGCGGCTATGGACGGAAATGCCTCGGTTGCTGCTCATCCACAAGCGATCGGAATCGTCTTTTAAAATGATATACACGATGTTATCAGGAGGACCGGCTCGATCGGAAAAGGAGAACAATCGCTTGTCTCTCAATACATACAGACCGTGGTGATATGTTCCGATCCAGAGAAAGCCGTCTTGATCCTCATACAAGGATACGACCGGAAGATCCTGCAAACCATTAATTTCGCTGTAATCGTTGGGATTGCCTGCTTTGAAACGAAATAATCCTCGACTTGATGCGACCAAGACATCATTGTTCTTGGCCTCTAGGATCCAGGGAATTTTGCATGATGTGAGTTTCGGGGGATTCTTTAGAGGTTGTATCCTGTCGTTATCGATGATATTGACGCCTGTGTTGTTGGTGCCGACCCATAGTTTGCCTTGGGAGTCTTTCAATACAGAGTATATCGAGTTGCTTGTAAGCCCTTCATGCTGCGTATAGGTTTTTTTTATCGAAAGCTGCTTGACCGGTTGATTTTCGAAGGCTCGAACATCGATTCCCATCAAACCGTTATTTCGAGTTCCAATCCAGAGGATGCCGTCATGGGCCGTAAAAAGCGACATGATGAAATCGCCTGCCAATCCGTTTGAGGTCGTGTAGGTAGTGAAATTTTGGTTGTGGATAAGATGCAACCCCGTGGGCGAACCGAACCAAATGTTGTCGAACTCATCCTGGGTTACGGCCACGCTGATTCTTGAAAGTAGACCGTCTTCGAGGCTGTAGGTTTCAGCCAGGCCGGATCGCAAACGTGAAAGCCCGCTGTTTTGGGTTCCGAACCATAAATTTTGCTCGTTGTCGATGGTCATCGATATAACTTGATAACTCGAGCGAGGATCCTGCTTGGAGAATCCAAGTTTTTTTCCGTCTTTCAGCAGGCATATACTGTGGTTGTCGGTGGCCAGCCATAGATTACTCTTACTATCGTGGAGCATGGCATTGATGACAGAGTTGTCACGGCAAATCCTTTCATCCTCCAAGACTATCTTTTTAGGATCGAATTTTTTCAAGCCTCGATTGGTACCCAACCAGATTTCATGATTCGACTTCGAGAGCATACATTGAACATTGGCTCCATTGAGTTGCCGGGAGGTCAATATGTTGCGGATATGTCCATTTTCGAGTATGTCCACGCCGGCTTGCGTGGATATCCACAGCTTATGATTTTGATCCAACATGAGATTGAGAACATGATTGCTGGATAGTCCGTCATTTTGATCGTATACCTCGAATTTGCGGCCGTCATAGCGGCAAAGACCGCCGTTGATTGTGCCGATCCACAGAACGTGATAGTTGTCGAGGAGCAGTGCGGTGATATTTGGATCGATCAATCCATGGCGCTTCTCGATATGCTCGAACCCCCCGGAGGTTTTATGAATGAGTCCGCTGCCGGCGGTTCCAATCCAAAGATCGCTTTGATCCGCAAGAATCGCGGTGACATCTTGGGTTATATGGGAGATATTGGAATCGATTAGAGTGAATTTGGATCCGTCGAATCGAACCAGCCCTTCTTGGGTGCCCATCCAAAGATAGCCGTCTTGGGTTTGTACCAGCGCCATGACCGTCATTTGCGGAAGGCCGTCTTTCAATTCCCAGTGCCTGTAGGCCAATTGTCTCAAAGAGGTGTCAATGCCATCATCGCAATATGTCTGCCGGACCGCGCCGAGATGAATCCAAGTAAAAACGAACGCGGTAAGATAACTTGCTTTGATCATGGGCGCACATGAGCCTTTGTCGGTTGATTTTTATCAAATATTATCAAAATGAGCTTTCACGGGCAAACTTTGATGTTCGTACCATAGATTTCAAGCTCGTAGCTTTGAAAATGCATCCAATGATCCGATGGTAGTATGGAGTAAAGCATATACCGGCTAATTGACAGGTCGAGGTGGGTTGTGTTAAATGTGGGTATATAGGAGAGAAAATGAGCGAGCCGACCAACCGACATCGCATATTGGTGATCGACGACAACGAAGATATCCATGCCGATATTCGAAGCATCTTGACTTCCCATGAGGGTGAAGAGGACGACGTCGAGTTGTCGGAGTTAGAAAGAAAATTGTTTGGAGAGAGCAGAAAGAGAAACAACACGGAGAGATTTGAAGTCGAAAGCGCCAAACAGGGAAAAGAAGGCTTCGAGCTGGTTCAAAGCGCGCGGACAGAAAACGATCCTTTCTGCGTTGCCTTTGTGGACGTGAGGATGCCTCCCGGATGGGACGGGATCGAGACGATAGGGCATATTCGACGAGTTGACAGCGATGTTCAAATAATTATATGTACGGCCTACTCAGATTATTCGGCCGATCAGCTCATCGAGAAATTTGAAAGCTCGGATAATTTGTTTGTTTTGAAAAAACCATTTGAAAAAGTAGAAATATACCAAATGGCGAGTGCGCTTGCCAAAAAGTGGTCCCTGCATCGCCAACTTGAAGGACGGATGTCGGATCTGGAGTCTTTGGTCAAAGAACGCACCCAAACTCTCGAAATAACCAACGAAGAGTTGCGAAGACGCCTGCAGGAGAGAGAGAGCATACGCGCGGAAAGATCTCTGGATCGTAGCTTGAAGACGATCGGACAACTGACGACTGAAATGATGAATGAGATTGAAAGCTCCGTTGAGAGAATGTCCGAAACGGTATCCCGGATGTATGCCCAATCTGAATTGTCTCAGCCTGATTCGACTTCGGATCAGGAGGCACTCAAAACAGATCAGACCGAATCGAGATGTCAAATAGAATCATGCGAACCGTTCCTGCGTCAGATATCATCTGAAATCAACCAGCTTGAATCCATCATAGCGGCGTCCAAAGAGATTGGATCGGCGCAACAAAAGAGACGGTCACCCACCGACGTCCATGCCATGTTGGAAAATGTCATTACGTTGACCCGACTGCGGACATCCGGTTCTGCCGAGCTTGTGGTCCAGGGAGATTTGCTTCCTGCCTTGGAGTGTGAAGTGGGTCAACTATACCAGGTGTTGGTAAATGTTTTGTCGCACGTGTCCCAAAAGGTCAGAGAGCACCATGATATCACCAAAGAAGTAAAAAAGATCACGATAACTACCCAAAACCTATCGGATCAAGTTTGTATTCGGATCGAGAACCAAGCGGAAGACATTCGGCCGGAGATCAGGGATATTTATGAACAAATGCTGCAGGGTGATGAAGTTGGAAAGTATGCGGGTCAAGGACTGGCCTTGGCGCGATCCATCGTGATCGATCTCGGTGGACAGATGGAGTTCAAGGCGAATGAATCAGGATCCAAGATTATCATGAGCTTGCCGGTTCGATGATGGGATGATGGAATGAGATTTGGCGATGGCGTAGGACCGGCGTTCGAGTCATTCTGAAATGACTTTGTCGATAAAGATTTTCAATACGCTCCATTGAGGTCCATCTTCGAAGTTTCCTTCTGGATCTAGAACTTCGAGATGGGGCCCCATGAGCAACACCTTTCCGGAGCGTTTTGCAGGACCATCGCCATCCAGTTCGAAGTATACCATGGCATCATGCATATCGTTCCAGTATCCAACCAATTTAAAATCTTTATTGTTTCCGTAATGATACACTTGGTTGGTTTCGAAATAAGGTGAGTGGTTCAACAAGCCTGCAATTGACCACGGTAGGTTTTCGCTCGATTCGGGCCAACTGGTCAGTTGAACCTGCTCCATGGCGATCAAGTCATCTTTTCCAGGGGAGAGTTGAGGTCCCTTTGCGGTACCATCAAAAAGATCGAGTCCATACCGGCGAGGTTCTTCATCTTGGTATTCTACCAAAGATGCGGCCATAGCTGCTCCTGCGCCGGTGCCGATGTAGGTTTTCGCCTGGTTGCCTACAAAATCACGTATTTTCATAAGACCGACTTGCGTCTGTCCATTGGAGGTCAACTCGTACCATTGAAGGTAAGCCGATCCACCGGGTATCCATAACGCTTTGTGGCGTTGGAGGTCATAAGAGCCTCGAAGTTGCGCTCCGGTCACTCGTACGCTTGAATAGCCTTTTTTTTCTAAAAAGGCTTCGATTGCTGCTAAACCCTTGTCCCAGACGGCGCAATTTTGCATTTCGTCGCACATCGTACTGTATAAAAGCGCGATGTCTTGTGGGTTGTCATGCATGCAGGAATGAATGCCGAAAGCTGTCGAAAGCAACCAGAAGGTTTGAAAGAACGCTATGGTATTACGAGTTTTTCTGAGTTTTCGCTTCATGCCGGGTTCCTTTCCGGTGCCGAGCGGCATCAAAAACCTGGCGCCATACTAATATGCCGGTGTTTTTTTTACAATCCAAAGGGCGGGAATGTCGGTTTTTACGGAATCTTTGCGGATTCGTGCTGGTTGGATAGAAAAGTATGTGGATTTTCAGGCTTCATTGCATGGCTCTCTTTCCAGGTTTTTCCTTGACCCATAAGGGGTTATAAGCTATGTTACGGCAGCCTTTGAATTGAAAAAACATATAGAATCGAGTGGTTATGCAAGAGAAAACACAAGAGCATATCGAGCAGAGAAGAAAAAAAGCTGAAAACCTCGTGGAGTTGGGGATAAACCCCTATTCCAATGATTTTACTCCCGACCACAAAATATCTCATGTGTTGGCGGCATGCGAAAATCATGACGCAGAGGCGCTTTCAAAGGCGAGAGTTGCCTATTCATTGGCAGGCAGGATTATGGTCCTGCGATCTTTTGGAAAAGCCGCTTTTATCAAGATTCAGGATCGCAGCGGATCGTTGCAGGTCTACCTACAAAAAAATGTTCTAGGAGAAGAGATCTACCAACAGGTGGTCAAGAACATCGAGGTTGGAGACATCATCGGGGTAAAAGGGGTGCCTATGCGAACCCGCACCGGTGAATTGACCATTCAAGCCGAGTTTTTCAAGTTGGTGACCAAGAGCCTTCGTCCGTTGCCCGAAAAATGGCATGGGCTCAAAGATGTAGAGACGCGCTACCGCCAGCGATATGTGGATCTGATCGCCAACCGTGAGGTTTTGGACATTTTCATGTTGAGAAGCCGTATGGTCGGGTTTTTACGCCGATTTTTAGAAGAGAAAGGTTTTCTTGAGGTCGAGACGCCTATGCTGCATACCTTGGCCGGCGGAGCGGCGGCCCGGCCGTTTGCCACCCATCACAATGCACTGGGCCTCGAGCTTTACTTGAGGGTGGCGCCCGAGCTGTATTTGAAACGCTTGTTGGTTGGTGGGCTCGAGCGGATTTATGAGCTGAATCGTTGTTTTCGCAACGAAGGGGTATCGACCCAACATAATCCGGAATTCACGATGCTGGAGTTTTATCAAGCATACGCTACTTACCAGGATCTGATGAACCTTACCGAAGAGCTGTTGGGTGGTATGGCGTTCGATCTCAAAGGATCCAAGCGTATAATGTATCAGGGGAATGAAATCAGCCTCGAACCTGGTTTTCGCCGTCTCACCCTGACGGCCGCCGTGGCGGAAAAAATCGACGCGCCGCAAGAGGTATTGAACCAGCCGGAAAGACTATACGAACTGGCCGGTCGGCATGGCATGAGTCTAAAGGAGCATCCATCGGTGGGAAAATTGCAAATGGAATTGTTCGAACAATTGGTCGAGCCGACATTAATCCAACCGACATTCATCCTGGATTTCCCATTGGATGTGTCTCCTTTGTCGAGAAAAAAGGAAGGCCAACCGGATTTAGTGGATCGCTTTGAGTTGTATATTGCCGGCAGGGAGATTGCCAATGCCTTTTCCGAGCTCAACGACCCGGACGACCAGAGATCTCGTTTTCAAGCACAGATGGAAGCCAAGGCCCAAGGGGATGAAGAGGCCATGCCTTATGACCATGACTATATTAGAGCACTCGAATACGGAATGCCGTCTGCGGCGGGAGAAGGAATAGGTATCGATCGGTTGGTGATGTTGATGGCCGATGCGCCTTCCATCAGGGATGTCATTTTGTTCCCCTTGTTGAAACCGGAAAGATAGATCTGTATTGGTTGACGCCAGGCAGTCCGGGAGGTTTTCTTGGAAAAGAGCCGAACGTGGAAGATGTGCATTTCTCTCAGCGCGGTTGGTCTGATATCGACGGCCCTGTTGCTGTGGTCCGGGGATTGGTTGCTCCAAAATGTCATCCAAGACGTCGACGTATCTCGGGATATCTTGCCATATGTCATCATCGGCATCCAGGGATTGGTAGTGGGATGCCTGCTGAGCCTGATGGTGGTGTATTATCCTTCATTGGAGGGTTTTTTTTCGAGTTTAGTTGTCGTGTTTTGGTTGTTGGTTCGTGACGAGTTTACCCTGGGAATGGATAACTTCATAGAGCTGCTTTTAAAATTTGAGATTCACTTTGCATGCCTTTACATTTCCGCCTTGGTGTTGTTTTTGGCCAAAGGCGGTGGCTTGTACTATCCCTTGTTTATCGGGATTCACTACCTGCGCTTCAAAATGATAACGGCTTTTTCGGTTGCCGGAGTGGCCTTTGGAGTGGCCGCCATGGTGGTGGTGTTGAGTGTCATGAGTGGTTTTGAAATGGATATCAAAGATAAAATCGTCGGGACCAATGCGCATGCCATTCTGCAGAAAAGAGGGGCCGATTTTAGTGATTATGAGATTCAGATTAACAAAATCAAAACGGTGCCTGGTGTCGTGGCGGCTACGCCTTTTGTGTATAACGAAGTAATGGTTTCTTCCGAATTCAATATTTCGGGGGTCTTCATCAAAGGTATTGATATCGATACTGCCGGGCAGGTTACCGACTTGGAGAAAACCATCGAAGAGGGCTCCTTGGAGCTTCTGACTCACCCTGAAAAGATCCATGATTTTTTGAAAAAACGAAGAGAAGAAATCATCCGCCGTTCGATCCAAGCACCCGCAGCCGATTCGATCGAGACACAACCCAATCACTCGGCCCTGGCCGAGACGAAAGAAGAAGCCCAGGCGGATGCGACCAACGACTTGCCGGATTCGATGGTTGTTGCTGTTTCGGAAGATACTGATCCGGAGAGTGTTCCGCAACCCGAACCGTTGACGGCCAAGCCCGGCGGTGTCAAGAACACACCGGGGATTTTCATCGGAAGAGAGCTTAAAAAGATATTGAGAGTCGAGCTGGGTGAGCAGATCAATATTGTCTCTCCCCACAGCGGCGAGTTGGGTCCCACCGGGATGGTCCCGAGAGCCCGGGCATTTGTCGTGGTCGGTGTTTTTTATACCGGCATGTATGAGTACGATGCCAAATCGGTGTATGTAGCGCTTGACGAGGCCCAAGAATTTTTCGATATGGGTGAATCCGTAACGGGTATCGGTCTGAAATTCGAAGATATGGATAGAGCCGGGCCGATTTGTGAAGAGCTCATTGCGGTGCTTGATGGATACCCGTTTTTTACCCGTACATGGTATCAAATGAACAAAAATCTGTTTTCCGCACTGAAAATGGAAAAAGTCGGCATGTTTATTTTGGTTGTGATCGTGACATTGGTTTCGGCTTTTGGCATTATTTCCACCCTGATTATGTTGGTTTGGGAGAAAGTAAAAGAAATTGCTGTGCTGAAATCCATGGGGGCCACCGGTGACGGGGTCATGAAAATATTTATTGTTGAAGGTGTGATCATAGGAATGGTGGGTACTCTTTTGGGATTGATGTTGGGTTGGCTGGTTTGCACGCTATTGATGAATATCGGGTTACAGCTCAATCCAGAGGTGTATTACATCGAAGGATTGCCCGTAAATATGGACTTAATCGAGTTTATTTTGATTGCGGGGATTGCTTTTCACATTAGTTTTATTGCGACGATCTATCCGTCTCGGCGGGCATCCAGGTTACGGCCCGCAGAAGGCTTGCGGTATGATTGAGGAACCATGGCACCGCAGATAATGGTATCTGTAGAAGGTTTGAAGAAAAATTTTCTTCGAGGCAAAAAGACCATTCGCGTATTGAAAGGTGTGGATTTTCAAGTACACGCGGGCGAAATGGTGGCAGTGGTCGGCCCTTCCGGGGCAGGAAAAAGCACCTTATTGCACATTCTGGGGACTTTGGATCAACCCTCGGAAGGAAGATTGTTGATTGACGGGCAAGATATTTTCCGCTCTTTGCCTCATCATCTGGCTTCCTTCCGTAATCGAACGATTGGTTTCGTGTTTCAGTTTCATCATTTGTTACCCGAGTTCAATGCGTTGCAAAATACGATGATGCCGGTATTGATCCAGCGCGCGCCCCGCGCCAAGGCCGAAAAAATGGCGGTTGAAATGCTCGAGCAAGTGGGTTTGTCAAATCGTTTGGATCACCGGCCGGTGGAGCTATCGGGTGGTGAACAGCAAAGGGTGGCATTGGCTCGGGCCCTGGTCATGAGACCCAAGTTGCTTCTGGCCGATGAGCCGACCGGCAATCTGGATGACAACACGGCTCGAGGCGTCCACCAGTTGCTCTTCAATATGAATCAAAAGTATGGCATGACGACCATTGTGGTTACACATAATCTGCATCTGGCCCACAGCATGAATCGATGTTTTTCTCTGCAAGATGGGCTGATTTTAGATGAAGGGATTGACGCGAAAGGGAAAGAGGCGGAATGAAAACGATGCATTTACCCTTCTTGTGCATGGCTTTGTTTTTGGTAATGCAAGCGACCGCAGCCGGGGCGCAAGTCGTTGGTGGGATCGAGGTAAAAGGTAACAATAGGGTGGAAGCTGACGCCGTGATGGTGGTGGTCAAATCCAAAGTGGGAAAAGAGTTATCGGCCCAACAAGTAAGAATGGATATCCGAGCCATCTATGGATTGGGATATTTCGATGAAGTGCGGGCCGAGCTCGAACAGAAGCCCGATGGGAGTGTATTGATCTTTGTCGTGAAGGAGAAGCCGGCCATCGCCAAAATTAGTTACCGGGGGCATGATGAGCTGAGCTTGGAGAAAATAAAAGAAGTTGTGGATATCCGGATTTTGGGTGTGCTGGATTTGGCGAAAATACGTGAAAACATAAAAAAAATAAAGGAATTGTATGTAGAAAAAGGTTTTTTCCTGGCCGAAGTGGATTACGAGATAAAAAAGCGTCCTCGTAACAACGTAGAAGTCGTCATTGTTCTCAATGAGCGGGCCAAGGTTGAAATCAAGCGGATTCAAATCATCGGAAACCACAATGTCAAAAGTGAAGAGCTTCTTACGAGTATGGAAACCCGGGTAGGAGATTTTTTCTCTTGGCTCACTTCTTTCGGTACCTTCAAGAAAGAAGCGCTTCAACGAGATATGTTGAGGATTGCCGATTATTACTACAACCATGGGTACATCAATATCAAGGTATCGGAGCCGGTGGTCGAAATCAGTGATGATCGTGAATCACTCTATATTACCATCACGGTGGAAGAGGGCGAGCAATACAGATTTGGAAACTTCGCTTTTTCGGGTGATTTGTTGGTTTGGGACTACGCGTTGTTGGCCCGCATCAAGACCGCTAAAGAAAATTTTGCGGTGGGGCTCGTGCTTTCGAGTGAATTGCTCAAAGAGCTCAAGGAACAACAGTTGGATGATCGGGCGATCAAACAGCTTAAACTGACAGTTTTGGATGAGTTGGAGAAAGAGGCTGAAGCTCGTATCGCTCAAGGTATTTGGGAGGAAGATCAAAAAGCCGACGAATCGGGTACTACCCCCAAGCACAAAGTGCATAGAGAGATGCTTCAAGGTCTCAAGTCGCAGGTGCTCAAGAGCTTGTTGTTGGTCGAACCCGGAGAGATCTTCGATCGATCCCAATTGAGTAAAAGCATGTTCAGAATACAGGACGTGTACAAAGATCGCGGGTATGCCTATGCCGAAGTGATCCCGCTGACCAGAACCGATCAAGAATCCCGGGTTGCGGATATCAATTTCGAGGTGCAAAAGGGTGAGAAGGTTTATATCGAACGTATTGACATCAAAGGGAATTTGAAAACCCGGGACAAAGTCATACGGCGCCAATTGCGTATCTATGAGGGTGAGCTGTATTCGGGTACGGGTAAGGAAATATCCCGTAGAAGAGTAAATATGCTGGGTTTTTTTGAAACCGTGGATGTATCCGAAAAACGCGGCAGCGGACCGGATCGGATGGTGGTAACTTTCGAGGTCAAGGAGCGTCCGACGGGTACTTTCCAAATCGGTGCGGGTTTTTCATCGGTGGAAAATTTTATTGCGACTGCGCAGATTTCTCAAGAGAATCTTTTCGGACGAGGTCAAACCTTATCGTTTATGGCGCAGCTGTCGAGTCTTAGGCAGTTTTTTTCATTGAGTTTCGTCGAGCCTTATTTTTTGGATACAAATTGGTATTTCGGATTTCGGGTTTTCAATACACAATTGGATTACTTTTCGTTTTTACGCCAGGCATCCGGAGGAGATATTACTTTGGGTTACGAGTTCGCTGATTTTTGGCGGTTCGCAGTCACGTATACCCTGGAAACCGTGGATGTCACCCCGACCGGAAGCCGCAGCTTGAGGCTTGATAATTTGTTCAATGACGGATGGACGTCCAGCTTGAAGCTCACTCTTACATGGGATACCCGGGATAACCGGTTGTTCCCGTCGGATGGTCAGTTTTTACAAGGTTCGATTGAGCATGCCAGCGAATTTACCTTGAGTGAAAACGATTTTACCCGCTATACGGGTATTGCTCGATATTACTTGCCGGTGTTTTGGGGTTTTGTGCTGAAATCCAACGTGAACGTTGGTTACATCACTTCGATGTCCAACGAAGGCATTCCCATTTTCGAAAAATATTTTGTGGGTGGAATCTATACTATCAGAGGATATCGACCCAGGTCGATAGGCCCCGAGCTCAAACTGCCGGCCAATGGGTTCGATCCGGCTTCCTATCTGACCTCCGAATTGATTGGTGGAAACAAACAACTGATAACCAATCTGGAGATTGAATTTCCTATCTTTCCGCAGGTCCAAATTAGAGGCGTACTGTTTTTGGATGCCGGCAATGCATACGGCGAAGGAGAAGGCTTTTTCTCGGAGCGCTACAGTGAACAAACCGTTAAAGAGATTGTCGACGGTACCGAGATGAGTGAGCAAAGAATGTTGAAAGAGACCTTTGCGGGTCTTTATTGGTCGGCAGGATTTGGTTTTCGTTGGTTTTCTCCATTGGGGCCGCTTCGTTTCGAATGGGGTATCCCGCTGACCCGCAGACCAGGAGATGAAGATATGTTGTTTGAGTTTACCATCGGAAACTTCTTCTAGTCTCCGGTGTAAGATTGCGGGTTTCGTACTAGACCACGAATTTTATATGAGACCCAATTGGTTGTTGTTTGGGTTGGGTATGATTTGAAGTTTTGATTTGAGAGTAAGACCGGACGATGTTGATGCAAGCCGGATGAGGAATTCGGGTGGTAGTCGTTGGATTGGAAGAAAATACCAGGAGAGGAGTAAGAGTGATGACCGTAAGAAATAGTTTTTTCGGGTTGATTTTGTTTGTCCTTTTGGGATGGACTACCGGCTCGCATGCAGCCGGAAATATCGGTTATGTCAATATCTCTAAGGTGTTCGAGGGCACAGCCGAGGGTAAGGACATCTTGACGCGACTACAGGATGAGCATTCCCAAAAGCAGAAAGAGCTCGATGTACGTATGAAGGACTTTGAAGAAAAAGCTAAGCGTTTCCAGCAGCAATCGGCCATGTTGAAAGACGATATCCGGAAAGAGAAGCTTACAGTACTCGCCAAGGAGGAACGAGAGCTGCAGACTCTGTATATGCAGTATCAAGGTGATATCAACAAGAAGAAATCCGAAGCTCTCAGAAAATTCGAGCAAAAGGTCATGGTCGTGGTTCATGGAGTGGCCCAGAAAGAAAAGCTTGATTATATCCTCAGACAGGAAGTTTTGCTGCATGGTCCTAACCATATGGATGTGACCAATGAGGTCATTCGGGAATATGAAAAGCGCTATCCAGTCAAGACAAAGAAAAATACAAAGGGAAAATGACCCTTGGCGGTGTCCTTGGAGTATATCGCCGGGCTGGTCGGCGGAAATAGAGTGGGTGAGGATATCACGGTAACGGGGGTTTCTTCACTAGAAGATGCCGGCCCGACACAATTGAGTCTATGTGTCGATAATCGGTATTTGGCCCAACTTCGAAATACGAAAGCCGCAGGTGTTTTACTTCGAAACAACGCAAAATTATTGTTGGAAAACGCTCCCTGCTCGGTCATTTTGGTTGATGATCCTCGATATGCGTTGATGAAGGTGCTGGAATTTTTTTATCCCGAACCCAATATGCAACCGGGAGTGCAAGAGGGTGCTCAGGTTCATGCAACTGCGACGATAGACCAGCGTGCCAGGGTGGATGCCGGGGCACACATTGGTGCGGGTTCGTCTATAGGAGCCGGTAGCTGGATTGAAAGCGGTGTCTATATCGGATCCCGGGTGGCAATAGGACTGGATTGCCGCATAGGTGCCAATACGGTTATCACAGATGGGTGCAGGTTGGGTGACAGGGTTCTAATCGAACCCTGTTCTGTGATCGGCTCAAGGGGGTTTGGATTTGTAAAAACGCGTGGGGCCGAAAGAAGATCTCGGATACCGCAAATAGGTATCGTCGTCATTGGAAACGATGTAGAAATTGGAGCTGGTTGCACGATTGACAAAGCGACCATGGGAGCCACCAGGATTGGAGCTGGGGTCAAGTTGGATAACCAGGTTCATGTTGGTCATAACGTCGTATTGCAGGAAAATGTCGTGATTGCGGCGCAAACCGGCTTGTCGGGAAGTGTGATGGTTGAAAAGGGGGCCTTGATAGGAGGGCAGGTTGGGGTTGCGGATCACGTGGTCATCGAGGCAGGAGCGCAGGTGGGATCAAAATCCGGGGTGGCTACCCGGGTGCCTGCGGGTATCCGAGTAGCTGGATTTCCGGCTGTACCTATCAAGAAATGGTTGGAAGAGATCCGTATCTTGAGAAAGATGTCCGGTTTCATGAGACGTTCTAACAAAAAAGGATAAGAACACTTGACTTATATTCATTCCTCGGCAGTGGTGGACAAACGCGCCGAGTTGGCCACGGATGTCATCATTGGACCGGGAGTCGTCATTGGTCCACATGTAAGGATTGGAAATCGAACCGAAATCGGACCATATGCGGTATTGGATGGACATTTGACCATCGGGCAGGATAACCGAATTTTTGCCCATAGCGTGTTGGGAACCGGACCCCAGGATTATAAATACAAAGACGAACCCACCCGACTCGAGTTGGGAGATCGTAATATCATTAGAGAATTTGTGACAATTCATCGTGGTACTCCGCAAGGGGGCGGGGTTACAAAAATAAAGTCGGATGTGTTTCTCATGGCATACAGTCATGTCGCCCATGATAATGTGCTCGAGGATCACGTTGTGGTGGCCAATGGAGTACAAATCGGAGGCCATGTGCTGTTGGGCGCCCATGCAGTCCTGGGAGGATGCTCGGCGGTGCATCAGTTTGTTCGCATTGGTGAACATGCATTTGTAGGAGGAGGTAGTATCGTGGTTATGGATGTGCCTCCGTTTTGTAAAGCTACGGGAAACCGAGCCAAGCTGCATGGACTCAATATTGTGGGGTTGCGGCGGAGAGGATTTACGGAGGATGAATTAACACACCTCAAACGAGCCTATCGGGTGGCATTTTTATCTGGGTATCTGGTAGGTGAAGCCGCAGACAGGATCGTAAGGGATATCATGCCGAATTGTGCGCCTGCGCAAGTTCTTGCGGAGTTTTTGCGAAGCTCGCAACGCGGAATTACCCGCTGACTCGTATGATCATGCCCGCGATCCGGAGAACCATGTGAATTTTATATTGAAGGATTATCGCATTTGTATCGAATGATCTGATATGGCTTGGTTGGGTTGCTTGAATCGTTGCGGTGAATTGTGGGTTGTGGTAGTTTGAGTGGCAACCATTTGTTATTTGATGACTTTATGTTGATCGAGGAGGAAGCTTGCCGGACGATATTCCCAAAGAGGATAACAAGTGTGTAAACCTCGGTAAGATATGGGATTCGTGGAGAGTTTCTTGTTTGTTGCTGGCAGGCAGCATGTATGATGCGCATATTTTTCTCGAAGCCGGTTTCAGAGCGCCGGGTGTATGCACATACAGTCGACGGGATGATGATATTACACCCCTGCCGGGTTGTTATATGGTCAATTCTGTTGAGGAAGCCGTCGAACTTGTCAAAAAAGAAAAATCTTTAGATTTGGTAATATGTTCGCATCAAGTAGGCGATCTAGACGGTTTTGAGCTGGCCCGAATGGTTGAGCAGATACGGCCCAAGTTACCCATTATTCTGATAACCAACAATGAAATCTATGGATTGAGTTCGGTTGCGGTGCCGAAACGATCATTGGTGGATAGAATATTTTCATGGTATGGCAATCCTGATCTGATTCATTCGATTCTTCAATTGGTTGAAGATCATGCCAATGCGGATCGAGATATTTTGGAAAGAAACATGCGTTGGGTTTTGTTGGTGGAGGACGAACCGAATTTCTTTTCGCATTATCTCGTCATGATACACAAAGAACTAAGGGAACGATCCCTTGACCTGATTCCCGAATCGGCCAATCCCACAGAACGAGCCATGCGTATTCGACAAATGCCGAAATTGTTGTTGGCCGAAAACTGTGAAGAGGCCAACCGGTTGTTCAAACGATATGGCGACAACCTCATCGGAGTGATCACTGATCTCCAATTTCCTATGCAGGGTAAAATCGATCCGAAAGCCGGTCTCAAGTTGGCGGAGAAAGTAAAAAAACGTTTGTCCCGGGTTCCGGTTATCCTGCAGAGCCTCGACCCGGTCTCCCGCCAGGAATTGCGGCATTCGGGAGTATTTTTTGTGAATAAAGATACGGAAGGCTCGCTTCTAAAAACCAGAAAAATACTGCTGGATGAATTCGGGTTTGGGGACTTTATCTTTAGGATGCCCGGAGGAGAAGAGGTCGGCCGGGCTTCGAGTTTGGGAAGACTGGTCGATCAAATGCAAAGTGTCCCGCTGGATAGTTTTTTCCACCATGGAAGGGCAAATCATTTTTCAACCTGGTTGTATCTGCACGGACGCTACGAGCTGGCTGAGCTGCTCAGACCCATTTCTGCAAAAAAACAAGGCTCCGGTGAGGAGCTTAGGCAGGAAGTGCTTCAATTGATACGACCCTATCTGGTCGAAAACGATTTATAGAACTTCAAGAAAAACTGGTTGATTGAAACTTTTGGCTTTAGGAAAAACGAGGTTTTGGTAATCAGGATGGATGTAAGACGCTGCAGGTGGTGGTCCTCGATACGCCCCGTATGTTATGAATGTCCAAAAAAGTGATTTTGGCAAGGGTCTCTTGATCATCGGATTCGATCATGGCGAGTAAATCGTAATGGCCGTTGATGGCGTAGGCCTCCTTGACTTCTTTTATGTTTTTCAGATCCTTGAGAATGCTTGGAATCATCCCGGCTTCCGCCTCTATCAATATATAGGCTCGTAATGTCATGATGGAACCTTTCTTCTCTATTTTATATCATACACAATAGATGTATGGGTCCGAATAACACCCTCCATCCCATGTATCTTTTCCACTACCAGCTTGAGACTGTCTACAGCAGATAGGGAGTGGATCTTGACGATGAGGTCATAAGGTCCGGTTATGATCTCTACGGACTCGATGGATTCAATATTCTCGAGTTGCTTGATGAGATCATGAACTTTACTGCCCTTAGCTTCCATAAATACAAATGCATTTGTCGCCATAGCCGAATTCCTTTTCTTCCATTCCCCATTTGCTATCGCTGTTCATCATATTCTTTTTATGAGATTTTGTAAATCACAAAGTTGTGCGGAAATGCCTCGTATATGTTGACACAGGCTGGAGGTGATGCAAACATTACCTTTTGATGAATTCGATTACAAACAAAATAATAACTTGTTGGGTGTTGATGGTAGGTTTGCTTGGTTGCCGTCAGGATGATTTTTCGAATAAAACCGTCCCGAGCAATGATGCGTTTCATACTGGGCGGAAGGTTGCATCGGTCAATGAATCATCCATCAGTTATGCAGAATTTCAGATAAGTCTACAGCACGCCAAGCAAGTAATGTCTTTGGGAGCGAAAGGGTTGTCGAGTGCGTCAGAGCGTGTACTTGCGCGTAAGTTGCTTGATAAAATGATTGATGCACACTTACTCGCTCAACATGCGTTACGAATCGGAATTGAGGAGCCCGGCATGGAACAATGCGAGCGGGAGCTTGCGCGGATCATGCGCGGTGAAGAAAAAAACTCTTATTTCTATAGATTTTTACGCGATCAAGGCATCTCAACCGGTGTGCTTTCGGCCCACTACAGGCGGGAATGGATGATAGATCGCTTATCACGGCGGCTTGGCGCCATGGCTTTACACTCGGTTGATGAATTGAGATCGTTTTACCAAAAAAATCAAATGAAATATCGCAAGCCTGCCATGGTGGAGCTTGCGCATATCGCATTTACAAAAACCAAGAACGGCAAAGCTCCAATGAGACGGGCCATGGATGCCAAAGTTGCTTTGGGTTCAGGCTTGTCGTTTGCGCAAGCGGTGAGCCGCTATTCGGACGATGAGTTGACTCGCGATGGTAGCGGTCGACTCGGATTGATTCAGAAAGGAGAAATGCTCTCTCGACTGGATGAGATTGCTTTTTCATTAAGGGAAGGAGAAATCTCGGATCCGGTAGAAGTTGCATCGGGTGTATATCTTTTGAAGGTGATAAAAAGGATGGATGGCACCATCCTGCCTTTTGAAAAAGTGCGCGATGATATCGCCAAGATCATCGAAAAACAGGCGGTAGAACAGCACTTGTACAGATTGGCCGAGGATCTGAGAAAAAAGGCGAAGATAAAAATTTTTGATAACATTCCTGAGTGATTCAGAGGCAAGCGTTCACCCGGGTAGGTTGGTTTTTTGCATTTTCAAGATGGCTGTCGTATAGATGAATATTGGTGTCGGTAAGGAGAAAAAACATGAATGAAACTTCGTCTGAACCCATGATACCCGTTCCGACTCCGGTGCGTCCACGCAAAACGGGTGGTGCAAAAATTATGATGGTGATTCTGATTCTGATGACGCTGGTATGTGTGATCTTATATTTATTGAGCTTGCTCAACTCCAAGAAATACTATCTCGTGCCGGAAGGGGAGCAACTAGTGGTGAAAAAAGGCATTCTTTTCCCCGCCGGAAGTGAACGGTTTCAACCCGTGGATACCGGTTTGGCAGGGTTGTATAAACCCATAGATCTCCCTGCGGATTTCAAGCAAAAGGATGCTAAGACATTTGACGATTTACCCTCACTCAATCGTGAATTTGCGAAGTATCTGATCGAGTTGGCCCGTCAGATGATTTTTTCGGAAGATGAATCCCGTTTCGGGATCGGAAAATCATATCTTGAAAGGGCCGGCTCATTGCAGGGATTGGACGCGTTGCAGTTGAAGGCCATCCAAGCCCTGGGTGCGGATGTGGACTATCTGGATGCCAAACGGGCCTACATGAGTTTGGAAGCTATATTGGAAAAGGCCTTGAGAAAGTTTCAGCAAGCCGAATCATTTGGAACCGGTAAATTTCGTGATACCGGTGCGTGGATCGAAAAAATCCAAGTTTTACTTGAAGCGATTCGTTTGACCAAAGCTTCGCAAAAGGAACAAGGCACCAAGGCCTCTCAAAATACTTCAACGGCTGGGAAACCTCGAGCCGACCAAGCAGGGGCTCGTACGGGTCAGGAATATAATGTCGAGACCAAACCGAATGAATGGGAATAAGGTTGTACCCGGGGCTTTAATACGCATTGAGGTCGTTGCAGGAATTTTGAACGGTTGTCTCTAATCCGAGCTACATTGAGCGTTTGACGTAGCATCGGGGAACATCCCTTGATCCCAGTTCGATTTGCGACAGAACTTCTTTGAGAGCAATGGACAAAATTGGTAACAAATACAAGCACAACAGCTTGCATATGCTGTCTGATTGCACTTTGCATAGGTCGGATCGTAGCCTGGGTCGGTAGGATCTGATGTGGGGCAATCCGCCATTGGAGGGGGATTGTTGCAGTCATCTGTGCAGGCTGTGCTCCATTCGCTTTCCTTTTCACAGTTGAGGGTGGTCTCGAACGGTGCCATAGCAGAGCAACTGTATCCCTTGGGACATCCGGCGTCGGTCAAACATTCTTTGGTGCAGTATCCCATGCACCTAACTTTGGGCGTTTGGTCGGCCGGGCAATCGTGGCTCGGTTCGCCGGGTTGGACGTCATAACATTGACCGTTCATATGTTGTGCGTCGTCTCCAATTTGGGTAGCCACACAGATTAAATTTTCACATTCGAGCGACGGCATTTGAATACAGTCGATAGGGCAGGCATCGTTGTTGATGGATACATCGCCCGACTGAACCTTTTGCAACGGGTGACACCTGGGATAAGAGGAGCAATCCGGGATGTTGGCGGCATCTCTGGGCCAATCGAACATGCAGGGTTGGCCGATGGGTGGATCTCCACAGCCTGCAACCGAAAGCAGCAAACCAAAGAAGCTGACGAAAATTGTAAATCGCATTTTGGCTCTCCCGCAAAAGATCTGATTATCAAGTAGATACAACCCCAATCTCCACAGATACCATATAGATATGCGCCGATACAAGGAAAAAGCAACCATGTAAATGGACGCCCAACAGGAAATTGCCTTGACACCCGGTCCAAATCAATTGTACCATAACAACCGATTATATCTTGGATTCCCAAATGGTTAGCCAGATGGATGGCATACGCCTGAGGTGCTGACTGGAACGAAGTTTTCAAAAAAACGTAGATTCAAAACAGCCAATCGGTTTACTTTATCAGTTCGACTGCCTAAGGGAGCTATCGTGAAGAAGAAAACCGTCATCGTATTGTTGGTTGCCTGGATGGGGTCGTTGCCGGCGTGGGCTGAAGAAGGCAAGACTTTGCAAGAACGCATAAAAAGCGTTTCGAATCGAATGTATATGAAAAGCGGCCGGCTCGAACTGACATTGCTGCCTCTTTCGAGCATCAGCCTCAATGATGCATTCTATCGGAAATTCGGCGGCGGCATCGGACTCGGTTACCACCTCAATGAAGCATTTTCGCTTCAATTGATGGGGACTTATAGTATTAACTTGGAGACCGATTATACTGCCTACCATGGGCCTCAGGCCCAGGCTACGATACCGTATGCCGGAAAGCGGACATATCTGGCAGGCGCGGATCTGTGTTGGTCTCCGATTTATGGAAAAATAAGCATGGCGGCCGAATGGTTTATGCATTTCGATACCTACGTGATGGGGGGATTGGTCGTCATGGGCGGCAAACAAGATGAGGGTTTCGGCGACAATTCGGCTTTTGCCGCGTCCTGGGGTGTTGGTGCCAGGGTGTTTTTCAGTCGAGTGTTTGCTCTGAAGCTCGAGCTGAAAGATCTCATGATCTTCAATGACAAGGTCAGCTTTAGTGGGATTGAAAAAAAAGATGTACAGCACCAGTTGCTCTTCAATCTTGGCTTGAGCATCTTCTTTCTGGAAGGCAGCAGCGAGGACTAGTCCATGAAAAACGTATTCAAGCATTCACGAATTGTGTTGTTTGGGTGGCTGTGGGTCGTTTGGCTGCATGGGTCGGCCTCCGCAGTCGGCAACCCGGAAGTAAAAACCAAGCCGGGCGGCTCGATGGCTGATGAGAAGACGAGCAGACAGCCGGCTGATCCACAGGAGAAAGCCAGTGTCGATATCCGCCAAGATCGAATAAAAAGTGTGCAAAGAAAAGATTTTTTGAAAAATAAACGATGGGAGCTGACTCCTCAGGTGAGTTTCAGCTTGAATGACGCATTCTATCAGAAGTTGGGGGGTGGAGTGTCGGCTGCATATCATTTTGCCGACAGTTTGGGGATCGAATTTCAGGGAATGTACGTGGGTACTGTGCAAACCGATATGGTCGGATATTTTCAGCAAGCCAACTCCGCACTTCCTCGGGTGAGCCGCATGCGTTACTATTTGATGGGTAATTTTCTTTGGTCTCCCGTGTATGGAAAGTTGAGCATGTTTACAGATGAGATCGTACATTTCGATGGATACTTGATTGGAGGATTTGGTATGGTGGCGACCGAGACGGGCTCCAAGTTGGCGACCAACGTTGGTCTCGGATTTCGGTATTTTGCTACGCCTTGGTTGGTTTTCAAAATAGAGGTCAGGGATCTCATATATACTGAAACATTGACTTTGGATGTTCAGCGCACTGATTTTTCGGATCTTCAGAATCATATCATGTTGGGCCTGGGTGTAAGTTTCTTTTTGCCGACGCGATTCGATTACGAATACCAATAGCGTGAGCGAGGATACAAAATCATGCCTGCCAAATCTCATCGGTATTGTTTTGTGTTTGTATTAGCCCTCTTTCTATCGGGAGGAGCGGAAGCGTTACTGCCGATAGGCCGGAGTGGCCGGTCGATCGCGCACGCGCAAGAAAGTGAAAAGAAAGATCTCGATTTCGATCTATCTCTTCAGCCCAAGAAAAATCCTCCTAAAAAGAATCAAAAAAAGAAGCAACTTCGGAAAAAAAGACAAAAATCGCCGGCCGGTAAAGCAAAACAAACCCAAAGTCTGGACTTGGGTTTTGATGCGTTGGATGTTTCGGTCAAAAGCGCTGAGAAAGAAGTCATGGACAAAGCGTTGGATCTCATGAAAGACAGGGACTACGCTGCAGCCGCCGTGGCATTCAATGACATATACAACAACCCAAGAGCGTCAAAGTACTTTCAATCCGCCGAATACCAATTGGCCAAGGCCTTGTACCGCATGCGACTCTATCATACTTCGCTGGAAAGGTTTGGTAAAATCCTGGATCAGGGTGTCAACCACAAATATTTCCGCACATCACTAGAGTGGCTCTTTTTCATCAGCCACAAGATCAGCGATCAAAGCGAAGTTCTCAAGGATGTGGCCCGCTACGCCGATATCGATTTTCCAAAAAAATATCGAGATGAGTTTCTCTTTTTGTTGGCCAAGTATTTTTATTTCCGAGCGGTGGAGTTGGAGAAAAGCTCCGGCAATGCAGGTGGACGATCGTCTAGCGGCAAAAATACGGGCGGCAATAGAGTAGAGGAATTTGGGTTTGATTTGGGCGGAAGCGAAGAAACCAAACCTCAAGATGGATTCGGTCTTGACTTGGAAGTAGAGAAAAAGACCGCGCCGTCTGCATTGCCGTCTGATACGATCGGATTTCTTTCAAAATCCAAGGCGATGATTTTACAGATTGACAACAAAAGCAAATTTTATCCCAAAGGCAAATACCTCGAAGGCGTTGTGCTTTACAAACAAGGCAACTTCCAGCAGGCGGTGGAGTCCTTCAAAGAAGTCGTAAAACTGCTCAACCCCAAAAAGGCGCGATTGCGTGACGATATTCTTAGGGAAGATGCGTTTTTTCAACTGGCTCGCATCCACTATGAACACAAACAATTTCGATATGCATTGTTTTATTATGACAAAATTCATCGAGACAGCATCGCGTGGTTGGAGAGCCTTTTCGAGTCGAGTTGGGCATGGTTCAGATTGGGACAATACCAAAAGGCCCTGGGTAATCTGATAACTCTAGACAGCCCGTTTTTCAGGGAAGAATACTTTCCAGAAGGCTTGATACTCAAGGCAGTGACGTATTACGAAAACTGCCGGTATCCCGAGTCGAATCAGATTGTTCAGGAGTTCAAGCGAAGGTATGAGCCTCTCCACCGCGAGCTGGCCAAGTTGCTCAAGAGCGAAAAGACGCCTGATAGCTATTACCGCAAACTCCTGGCGATACAAAAAGTGCCTCCCCACGGGCAATCTGGAAAACTGCTTCGAAGAATTCTCAAAGTTGCTCTCGCGGATCGAGATATTCGTATTCTCAACGAGTCGGTTTTGGAGCATGACAGAGAGATTCAGCGCATACGTGACAAAGGAACGGCATTTACCCGAAGTAAGTTGGCGACTCGTTTGGTGGGATATTTACAGAAGAGAAAAGTCGAGTTGGTGAAAAAGGCGGGTTTATTGACCAAGCTGCAACTCGAACAAGAGCATGAATTTCTGGGTGAGTGGATTGGACAGGCGCTTAGAATCAAGTTGGAGAACGATCAGGCTGAGTTGGAGGTACTGAGAAAAGTCCAGGCAGGCGAGGTTGATCTGGGTCCGACCCTGTTGCCATATGAGTGGACGGGGGCTGTGGACGATGAAAAGCTATATTGGCCTTACCAGGGTGAGTACTGGCGGGATGAGCTGGGTACTTATGAGTATACCTTGACGTGGGGTTGTCGGAAACGAACCGAATGATCATGCGTCGATGGTGGTAGGCAGATGATCAAGGAAGGATACCAGGTGAAGAGAGCATGGATACCGATTGGGACGAACGAGCAAGGTGGGAGGATTTCAGCATGAGAAGGCGGATCATTACCGCTTTGTTTGCCTTTGCTTGTGTCATGATGGTTTTTTTCTGCAATCCGCTTGGAGTAGATGCGCAGCAGGCCGCCAAGAAAGAAGATCAAAGCAAGGAAAGACGGCCGAGGCTTCAGTATGAGAGGTTTCGAAGATCTCGGGAAGTGGACGTGAAAATGGCGGAAAAGAGAGCCGCCATTCGAAACCAACTGCAAGCGCTGCTCAACTATACCAAGGATGAAAAGGAAAGGCCGTCGATATTGTTTCGATTGGCCGAAAATCATTTTGAGGAAGCCGTATCTTTCTTTTACCAGGCGCAGCGCTTGGATGAAAAGCTTGCCGAGGATCCGCGCAATGAGCAACTTCGAGCCCAGATACAAAGACAGAAGCAGGTGTTGAAAATCGAGGAAAACAAATGGCGCAACCAGGCCGCTCAACAATATAAGGAAATTATCGACAACTATCCGACATTCCCCGATCGCGATCAAGTATTGTTTCTTTTGGGCTACACTTTATGGGATATGGAGCGCTACACGGATGCCTTGACGAACTATCGGATACTCATCACCAGTTATCCGCACAGCAAGTATTTACCTGATGCATATCTGGCTTTTGGGGAGTATTATTTCGAAGAATCAGCCAAAGAACACGCCAAGCTGCAAAAAGCTCTCATTGCATATAAAAAAGTAGCCGAATATCGAGAATCGGAAGTATATCCTTATGCTTTGTACAAACAGGGATGGTGTTATTTCAACCTGCATGATTGGCGACAGGCCAAGGATATGTTCCGAGCGGTAATTTTCCTTGCGGAAATGGAAGAAGGTACAACTGGAAAGAAAATCGAAATCCGCAAGGAAGCTCTGAAAGATTTTGTTTTAACATACAGTCACGAGGGGAGCGCTATCAAGGCTCCTCAGGTTTTCAACCGGCTGGCTCCCAAAGAATCCAAAAAAATGCTTACCAATCTCGCGGGTTTGTATTTTGGCGACGGCCAAGACAAAAAGGCCATTATCCTCTATAATTATTTGATAAAACAGGAAAAATGCTCTCCAGAAGTGCCTTTTTATCAAGGTCGGATAGTTGATTGTGGATCGCGGGTCGGTGATAAGCGCTATACGGTTCAGCAAGTGAGAAGGCTCGTAGATCTTTTCAAAAAAACCGAAAAGTGTCTCACAAAACCTTCCCGTCAGGATGAGGAACGGATCAAGGAAGCCCGCGAATTGGCCGAATTGACACTTCGAAAACTGGCAAGTATTTGGTACAAAGAGGCCAAAGAGACCAAACAGCGCGAAACATTTCAGTATGCACAAGAACTATTTGGAGATTACCTAGAGTTATTTCCTCGGTCCGAAGATGCATATGATATGCGCTTTGCATACGCGGAGCTTTTGTACCATCGCTTGGGAGAATACAAACAAGCGGCGGCGCAATACAGCAAAGTCGTGGCGCATGATCTGGAATGGCTCGAAAAACATAAGAAGTTTCCCCCAAAACAGAAACAAAGCGACAAGGTCAAACGCAGCAGTCCGGGTACGTACTTGTGCGATGCTGCCTACAAAGCGGTCTTGGCCCATCGGGAGCTTTTCAAGAAAGAGCGTAAGCTCGATCGAAAAAAACGGGTCACAAGCAAACCCAATTCGGTCAAGCCGCTGTCGATCCCGAAAGATAAAATGCGATTTATCCGCACGGCGGAAGTGTATATGCGTCATTGTCCAGGAGATGAAGATCTATGCAATATTAAGTACGATATTGCAGAGACATATTATGACTTTAAACATTATGATAAGGCCATAGAAAACTATGATGAAGTAGTAGGCAAATGTCCCCGGGACGATCTGGCGGAGTATGCAGCCAATTTGGTGATGAACACATTGGATGAAGTCTTGGGAGATTTCGAGCGTTTGGATAAGTATGCTCGAAAGTACTATAGAAATCAATCTCTTATGGGTAGTAAGCCGGAGCTTCGCAAGCTGTTGAATAAGTTGATTCCGGAAATCGCATTCAAACGTATTGCGGACTTGGAAAGCAGGCTGAACGAATCAAAAAAAGGCCAACCTGGATGGAATGCATTGCGCATCCATGCTTATGTGGCCCGGGCCTATGTCAAGTTTTACAAAGAATTCAAGACCCATCCTTTGGCGGACGAAGCCCTGTTCAACTCGGGTTTGAAGTTTGAGCAGGCCGAAAGATTGGATCTGGCCAAAAAAGCCCGCAACCGGCTCATTCAAGAATATCCCACCAGTGACTTGGTGCCGGAGACCATCTTTGAGCTGGCGGAAAACTATGAAAGAATGACTGATTATCAGTCCGCGGCCGAGCTTTATGAGCGTTATGCCAAGACATACAAAAATATGAGAGGTGTTGGTAAAGCGGTAACATATAGGAAAAAGAAGGGTGAAAAGAATACCCCGAAAATGGATCTCGAAAAGAAAAGCCTCGGCCTCAGGAGAACCTGGAATACCGAAGATGCCGAGGCGGCTTTGATGAATGCCGGGATATATCGTGAAGCCTTGCATCAATATGGTCGAGCCATTCAAGACAGGATGGAGTTTGTGGAGTTGTTCCCCTCGTCTTTAGAAGCTCCGAATGTGTATTTCTCACTCGGACTGCTGTATGAAAAGATGAAAGAATATAGAAAGGCCGCTGATGTTTTTTCGCGTTACAGCAGTCTTTATATGCGAAGCCATCCGGATCGGGCGATCGCTTCGCATATGAAAAGGGCCTTGATGCTTCTCAAGATGGGCAACAAGTATCGAAGAGAAGCCGAAAAAGAAATGCAGACCACCATCGCATTGTATCGAAAACAAAAGCGTGGCCGCAAGAACATGCATGAAGCGGCCGAAGCCGTCGCCCATGCGCAATTCATCATGGCTGAATCCGTTTACAGAGAGTATCTGACGTATCGATTCAAGACCATAAGCAGCGAGAAAGTGATCAAGCAGCAATTGCAGGAGAAACAGAAACGCTTGGAAAAGGTCAAAAAGGTTTACGAGGAGATCGCCAAGCTAAAACAACCCGAATGGGCCATAGCATCGCTCTATAAAATTGGGCGAATCCTCGAAGATTTCGCAAATACCCTCTATAAAGCACCCTTACCCAAAGGACTGACGTCCCAACAAAAGGAGCTATATCTGCAGATGTTGCGGCAGATGGGACAGCCTATCGAAGACAATGCAGTGACTTTTTTCAAGGCCGCGGTCGATAAAGGATCCGAGCTGGGATTTTATTCGAAATATACCCAATTGGCTTTAAACAAGTTACAACACTATGGCGTCTATCCGCGAGAAGATCTCGGATTTAGGCTCAGTGTGGTTTCGGATACCGCCAGTCGCGGCCCGATGTTGTTGGCCATGTGGGATGAGGTAAAGAAGAACCCTGCCATGCTCGACGACCCGGCCAATTTTAGAGTAAACCGGCCGGCGAACCGGACAAAAAAGCCGTCGAAAAACGCTGGGCCGAAGACGGGTGGGGCGCAAGAGAAAGGCGTGCCCAAATCAAAAGAGAAAATCGGAAGTCAGCCCGATGAGATCACGCCGTTTAGCGATGATGAGGAGCCTCAGGATGAGTTTGAATAGAGACAATCGCACGTTTTTCAACTCGAGATATATCTGGTTGCATTTCTCGATCCTCATGGGGTTGATGGAGTTCGGTTGCTCCTCTACACCGGGCAAGCCCGATCGGGCTGTTGAAGCCACGACCTCCCAAACAAAACCGAGTGGGATTGAAAAAGCGCAAGCTGAGAGCAAAGATTATCAGCAAAAACTATCGGATGATGCCAAACGTGGGTTTCGTGATGCAGTGGCCCTGTACCAACAGCAGTTGTCTGCCGGAAATGTGGATTACACGCTGTTATTACAGAGGTTTGAACGTGTGTTGGAACACGATGACAACATGGCCGAAGCACATTATAACATTGGTTTGATCTTGGAAAACCTTTTTAAGGATGAGAAGGCCATCGAGCACTATAAAAAAGCGTTGGAGTTACGCCCGGATTTGACCCTGGCGGCCGCCAACTGGGGCGCGTTGCTTGCCAGACATGGTAAATTGGATATGGCTCTGGTGGTGTATCAACGCGCATTGAAAAAAGATGAAAAGAACAGCGCCGTACTGTTGAATATCGCGACCATATATGAGCAACAAAAAAAATACCCTCAAGCCCTAAAAACTGCTTCGGATGTATTGGTGCGCGATCCTCAGAATGTGGGTGCGTATCGGATCATGGCGTCTGTGTATTATGATAAAGGCGATTTGGATATGGCCCACTTGATTTGTCTCAAGGGACTTCAGGTCAAAAAAGAAGATCCCCGGCTGCTCAATACGCTGGGATTGGTTTTTCTCGGACTGAAAAAAGCTCCTGAGGCATTGGCCCAATTTCGATTGGCCTTGAAGCATGAACCCAACATGGTTACCACCAGAATCAATATTGCCAAGGTCGCTTTGGATTATAAGGATTTCAAAGTTGCCAAACAGGAATTTCAGCGAATTTTGACGATTGACTCGAACAATCGAGAGGCCGGAATCGGTTTGGGTATCGCTATGCGTGGATTGGGTGAGTTCGAATCGGCCAAATCCCATTTTGAAAAGCTGTCCAGAGATCATCCCAAGGATCCGGTGCCTCATTTTTGGTTGGGTGAGCTGGCTTTGAAGAACCTGTCCGATCCTAAGACCGCAGATAAGGAGTACCGCAGCTTCATCGAATTGAGCGGTGCCGACCTGCCTTCAAATCACCCGGTTCATAAAAGGCTGGAACAGGTGGACCAGAACTTGGCCATGGAAAGAAAAATGGCTGAGATGCAGAAAAAGATGGAGGCTGAAGAAAAAAGGCAGCAGGCTCGATTGAAAGAACTTGCAGATCTGCGTAAGAAACTTTTGGATGAGGCCTTTGAAAACGCCCAAAAAAATGGGAAGGTTACGCCGCCTTCCAAATTGGAAGGCGACCAACTACCCTTCGTACTGATACCACCGGCAGTATTGCCGAGTGCACCGACCAAGGTGCGATTGGTGGGAATGGAGTTCAAGCCCGTAAAAAGCGTTCATATCGGAACTATCAAAGCTGTCTGGAAAAAAATAGACCTCATTACGCTTGAAATGACCGTTCCGAAGGGCCTTGATCTGGGACCCTGGGATGTTATGATTACATTTAAAGACGAAACTGAGGATCAGATCGTGTTTCAGGGGGGTCTCTGGGTTGGCAAGGATGACAAGCAACCAGCGAAAAAGATTGACAAGACTCAGAAAAAGAAGACTGGTCCCAAAGGTGGCAAAAAAAACCCTGGGGTAAGAAAAACAGGCCAAAAAAGAAAGAACAATCGCGGTAGGTCCTAATATATACTGGGGTTGTGGGTGGAGAAATACGGATGAGGAGGATCGAAAGATGAAAAGAAAAAGAAAGATCACGGCGTTTTTCCTGTGTGGCTTGGTCATGATGTTTTTGGCAGATTCGGTTATAGCCCAGGATGATGAGGCGGTTATATATCAAAAGAAAACTGTCTACAACTTTGAAGATGACACAATCATGGGTGATCTTACCAGGCCGGATCAAGAGTTCTTGACCGGTAGAAAGCTTGCGCATCATAAGAGTCTCATTCGTATTCGTGAGAATTTTAAAGAAAAAATTTTACAATCAGCGCAAGACCTATAAGGTAGGAGGCGGACATGGGCCTCAATTTTAAAATCTACAATAAAAATGGGCAATTAATAGGCAAAGAGTCCTTTGAGCATGAAGTAGTGAAGATCGGGCGACTGTCTTCGGCGCATCTTCGGTTGGATGATGAGAAAGTGTCGAGAATCCATGCGGTGGTCGAGGTGGCTCCTTCCGGCGAAGCCACGATAATCGATATGGGCAGCATTGAAGGCACCGTCGTCAATGGAGAGAAAGTAAATAAAACCAAACTGTCACCAGGTGATGAGATTTTACTTGGGGATACCAAAATCGTTTTTCAAGAAGAACTTAGACCGATTGAGCCCCTCGGTACAGCTGCCCAGACATTATCCGAAGAGCAGCCAATTGAAACTCATCGTGAAGATGAGTCGGTTGGGCAAGACGCACAGGAAAATGTAGAGGATGAAATAGGACAAAAACCTGTTGCCGCCACCTCGGCGTCATCCACCGAGCAGGAACCGCCAAGCGATAGCCGCGTTGAGGAGTCAGGCTCGATCGTCTCGGACCCATCACCGACAAACGATTCGCCTCGAGTTGCGGCGTCGCCAAAACCCAGGAGGGTGGCCGAAAAGACCATAATGCAAGAACGGCGGGTAGCCTTTGCGCCACCGAAAAACATTGGTGAGTTGCACGATGATACCACCGTTACGCCCGGCAACTGGACTTTGGAAGTACGTCAGCTTTGGATGCAAGACGTATTGGATGTTCGTTCGTTCGATCAGAAATGCAAGCAAGTCTTAGTGGGTGAAGATAACAATGTGGATTTCTTTATGCCTGCGGATCTTTTGCCTGCAAGTAAGTTTCCCATTGCCCGTATGGTACATGGCGAAGTGAAAATATCGTTCAATCCACATGCAACCGGAAACTTGGTCAAATCGGATGGAAGCAGCCAAGACTTGGTTGGGTTGTCAAAAAACATCGAACGAGATCCGGATTTTTCGGATTGCAAAACCTTTACTTTACCGGAAGGCGCAGTGGCTACGGTTTCTTTCGGGAACGTAGGCTATCGATTCAAGTATGCATCCAAGGCGGCTGGATATTTGTCGCGGATGAGCGACAGGATAGACTATACGTTTTTACACGCCATTTTGCTGGTGTTATTTGGTTATGCGGCTTTGATAGCCACCATCCAGTTAAGGACGGAAGCCCTCGAGTCCACTGAGGAGGAGCTGTATAAAGTGCCTGATAGGTATGTACAATTTATATTGACCAGACCCAAACCTCAGAAGAAGGACTTGGTTTTTCTAGAGAAACTAAAAGCAGATATTGATGAAGGCCTTGCGGATTCCGCCCCGAGATACAAAGGCAAAGAAGGCAAGATGGGACTTAAAGGCAGGCCGGATACTGGAAAACGGTCGGCAGTCCGGGCTATCAAACCGGATGATAAAGAAATCGTCGGAAACCGAGGTTTGTTGGCGGTTCTGGGGGCTGGAGGCCCTCAAGGTCTATCTACCGTCATGGGTGGCACGGGTTTGGGAGGTGAGCTGGAAGGGGCAGTGGGTAATATGTTTGGCAGTGCCATCGGCAACAGTGGAGGATTCGGTGGATTGGGATTGAAAGGCACCGGGACTGGAGGCGGTGGTGTTGGAAATACCATTGGTGTCGGTAGATTGGGTACCCGGGGTAGGGGAGGTGGAAAATTTGGTTATGGAACCGGTGTTGCCAAAGTAAGGAAAAGGGCGGAAAGCAATGTGGATATTTCGGTCGGCCGGCCCATTATTATGGGATCATTGAGTATGGATATCATTCGCCGGGTTATTCATTCGCACCGCGAGCAGATAAAATATTGTTATTCTAAGGAGTTGACCAGACAGCCCAATTTGGCAGGAAAAGTGGCGGTGAAGTTTACAATCAGTCCGAAAGGATATGTGACGCAGGCGGATGTGAGTGAAACCACAATGAACAATCCA
>JBFFBT010000019.1:0-35044 GCA_041560255.1 Myxococcota bacterium
CAAAAGATGCATCGTTACCAAGAAGCTGTGGCGCGCTATAAAGAAACCATCGCTTCCCATCCTCATGTGGTCGAGGCGTATTACAATCTCGGGATTGTATACACAAAAATGAACGAGTTGGACAAGGCGGTGGCGGCCTACCGGGCGAGTGTCAGAGTCTCCCCTGGATTCAACCCGGCCTGGTTTCAATTGGCTGAGCTGTACCATCAACGATTGGATTTCGATAAGGCTGAAGAAGCCTATCGACAGGTATTGAAGAACACCTCTGATTCTGCGGATGCATACAATAATTTGGGCAACATGTTTCTCGAGCGGGGTGAGCTCGAAAAGGCGGTTTCCCACTACCAAAAAGCTTTGGATATTCGGCCCGAAGATCCCGAATTGCATTACAATATCGGTCTGGCCAATTACCGCTTGAACCATATTGATAAAGCCATTGAGGCCTATGACCAGGCAACCGAGTTGGATCCGACTTATGCGCAAGCTTACAACAATCTGGGTGTGGCATTGGGCCGAAAGGGTGAAGTGGCAAAAATGTTGGAAGCTTTTGAGCAAGCCTGCAAGTTGGACGGTCAGTACGTGAATGCTCACTTCAATTTGGGGCTGGCCTATTTTCATGCCAACCAGTTGGACAAGGCGATCACCAAGTTCAACGAAGTTTTATTGATGCAAGAAGACTATGCCGACGCGCATGCGTATTTGGGCGAAGCATATTTTCTCAAAGGAAATCGCTTTCGATCGGTGGCCCTGAAACATTACAAGCGGGCCATATCGATCAATCCCGGAAAAGCCGAGTTCCAGAGTAAAATGGGTATTGTCTTCATTGAAGAGGGTCGACTGGAAGATGCCGAAAAAGCATTTCAACAGGCGTTGGCCATCAACCCACAGGATGCCTCTGCCAGAGTCGAGTTGGGCCGTACCTATCTCGGTCAAAGCAGGAACCAGGAGGCTCTCGAGCAGTTCACCGAGGCGGTTCGGCTCGATCCAAATTTGATCGAAGCCCACGCCGGACTGTACCGGCTCTATCGCGACAGCTCCGACTACCAACGCGCCATCGAGCATGTGAAAGAGGTCATCCGGTTGGATCCCCAAAGAGTTGACGCCCGTATTCAATTGGGTGAGCTGTATCACGATCGGGGTTTGGTTGATTTGGCCGCCAATGAATACAAAGAGGCGATCAAGTTGGACGAAAAAAACACCTCGGCCCTCCATAGAATGGGAAGCTTGTTTGGAGAGCGTGGAAACTATGCCGAGCAAATCAAACACTACCAAGCCGCTCTGAAAATCAGACCCCAAAACTGGGAAGTACGCGTGGATTTAGGCGTGGCCTATTTCAACAACAACGATACGGACAAAGCCATCTCGGAGCTCCAACGTGCCATCAAGGATAAGCCCGGTGCGACCAAGGCACACTATTACTTGGCCATGTTGTATTATCAAAAGGCCATGAAAACCCGAGTGCATCGAAAAAAGTACCTCTTGTTGGTTCAGCATCACCTGCAAAAAGTCATTGTGGAGAAACCGGATTTCGCCCAGGCACATTACCGGCTTGGCAAGGCATACGACCAATTGGGCCAGAAAGACAAAGCGCGGGCATCCTACCGAAAAGCACTCGACTATGCGCCGGATCTGCAAGAGGCCAAGCTAGATTTGGAGTCGCTGGATAAAAAATGAAGCTTCGGCTCAAGCCACCCAGTCGATAGGGCCTTTACCCTCGCGTACCACATAAGGAAATTCACCGGTCAAGTCAATGACCGTGGAAGGCACATTGGGAAGCGATCCACCATCGATGATGAGATCCAATACCTTACCCATTTTGAGATTGATCTCTTTCGGATCGCACATGGGTGAGTTGCCGTGTACATTGGCGCTGGTGCTGATGACCGGGTGCATGAGCTCTCGCACCAGAGCCAAACAGATGGGGTTGTTGGGAATGCGGATACCGACGGTTCGACGTTTCGACATCATGATGCGGGGTACTTCTTTTGTAGCTTCTAAGATAAAGGTGTAGGGACCCGGGAGATATTTGCGCATTGTGCGGTAGGCATGATCGGGTACCTGGGCGTATCGGCTGATGTCTTTTAGATCGGCGCAGATAAAGCTGAGAGGTTTTTTACGGGTGCGATCTTTGAGTTGGTATATCCGCTCGATTCCTGATTTGGAGAAAATATCGCAACCAATACCATAGACCGTATCGGTCGGATAAGATATGACAGCTCCTTGGGCCAGCGCCTCGACGACCCGTCGAACCAATCTGGGTTGTGGATGTGCCGGGTTTATCTCAATAATCATGTAATTGCCTCCCCTCCATCGAAAGCTCCTGTCGATGGAGGCGCAGATTAATGCACAATCAAAAACAAAATGCAACCCTCTTATTCCTTGATCTTGTCGATTTCAACGGATAGATTTTGTTCAGGATTGGATTTTTTGCGTCGGCGCTGGAAGATGGATGTCAATCATATGGATGGCTGCGACATGAATCTCATCGATCGGGTTGAAATCATTTTGGTGGAGACCTCCGAGGGCGGCAATGTGGGTAGCTGTGCCAGGGTTTTGAAAAATATGGGATTTCGATCTTTCTGTTTGGTCGATCCGAGGTACCGGGATCACGATCAGGCCAAGAAGCTGGCCGTACATGCCGGTGATGTATTGGATCGGGCTCGGGTTGTGCCCGATCTTCAAACGGCCGTATCGAGTGCGCATTGGGTCGTGGGTGTCAGTGCAAGGGTCAGAGCGCATCCGGAAAGAAAACCACCTATGGAGCCTGCTGGGTTTCTTGACAAGCTGGGGAGTTTTTCAGACACCCGCAAGCGGGTGGCGTTGGTGTTTGGACCGGAAAAAAGCGGTCTGAGCAACGAGCAATTGGGAAAATGCCAGGATATCCTATGTTTGCCTACCTCATCCGAGTATCCTTCGATGAATTTGGCGCAAGCCGTGGCGGTCATGGCTTGGGAAATCCGTAGAGCACACCTGGCGGGATGCGGCCGGGCGAGTCGCGTCGAGCGGTGCGAACCGGCTTCTTCGGGGGAAATAGACGGACTGATCCGGCACGCTGAGTATACTTTGGGTGTCATTGGATATCTCAATCCTCAAAATCCCAGATTGATTATGGACGACTTGAGAAAAGTCTTTTTGCGTGCGGAGCTGGACTCTCGGGAAACCCGCATGCTCAGGGGCATTTTTCATTGTATGGATGTGTGGGCGTCCAAACACGGCGGACCGCCGACCCCCAATCAAGTAAACCATCGGCGGGTTTTTGCGGGATCAAGGCGAGAGTATCGCCCAGGCGACCAAATAATACAGTGCGATGCCGATGATGTCGTTGCTGGTCGTCACCAATGGTCCTGCCGCGATGGCCGGATCAATCCGAAGCATTCGAAATAAAAAAGGCACCAAAACGCCCATGAGGGCCGATAGGATGATGGCGGCGGTCATCGACAGACCCACCGTGACGCCCAACATCGGGTTGTCGTGCCAAAAACGAGCCGTCAATCCGACTGTAAGGCCGCAACAGATGCCCATAATCAATCCAATGGCAAGCTCTTTGAGCAAAAATCTTCCCAGGTTGTTGAAATCCACCCGGCCGGTGGCGAAACCACGCACGATGATTGTAGAGGATTGCGAGCCGACATTTCCGCCCATGGCGGCAATGACTGGAATGAACGTCAGCAGAGCCAGCAGATCCGGAAAAGACAACTTGAACTGCCATAGCAGCATACCCGAGAGTATTCCACCAAAAACGGTTGTAAGCAGCCAAGGCAAACGGACCGAGGCAATCTTGATGATTCGGTTGGTGTATACCAGCTCCGGCTCCTCGGCGCCGGCCATACGCAGAATATCCTCATCCACCTCTTCCTGGATGACATCGACGATATCATCGTGAGAGATACGTCCGAGCAGGATCCCGTCCCGGCTTACAACCGGCAAGGAGACCAGATTGTAACGGTTGAACATCAAAGCGACTTCTTCTTGATCCAAATCAGGTGTAACGGTATGGGTGTCGCGGACTACGAAATCGGATACGGGTTTGTTGGACCTGGCCAAAAGCAGCTTGTCCAAAGAGAGCGTGCCGACGAGCCGGTTGGCGTCGTCGACCACATATACAAAATGAAATTCTCCAACTTCTTCGGCTTTGTTTCGGATGGCTTCGATGGCTTCGCCTATTTGGGCATGTTCTACCACCGAGACCAACTCCATTTGCATGATACGTCCGGCGGAGTCTTCCGGGTAGCGCAACAATACTTCCAGCTCGCGGCGGTCCTTCGACGGCAGGGAGGCCATGACCGATTTGGCCATATCGTCCGGAAGGTCGATGATGACGTCTGCCGCGTCGTCGGAAGCCATTTCTTTGAAGACCCGGGTTAATTGATCCGGCCTGAGGTGCAGCGCCAGATCATCCCGCAGGTGATCGCTCAACTCCTCCATGAGATCGGATATTTGAGATATGTTGAGCTGATCCAGAACTTTGGACCAGTGCTCGCGATCGAGTGTCTCGAACAACATGGCCATGTCGGCCGGGTGCAGCAAGCTCAAGAAATTATGGAGCGCCTTCTTGTCTCCGTTTTCCACCAGAGCCACCAAATCATCAATCTCTGGCGAATTTTCTTTGCGAACTTCCAAGTCGGCACCTCATTTCGGTAGACAGATCCGCGCCTGCGGACTTGGGAGGCAAGTATAATCCATGGATGCGGATCTCAAAAGACAAATTACGAGATTCTTTTTCCGAAACAAATGGTTCTGTACCCTTGCCCGCCGGCGGCAAGACACTACCTCAAAGAACGGTCTTCAGTCAAACTTGCCGTTGTGGTATATGGCTCTTTGAGGAAAAAAACCAATTGCTGCCATACGTGTATAAATAGACAATAGATTCAATAGGTTGAATAAAGGATCGGCAATGACCATGAACGCGTTTACCCATCTACATTTGCATACGCAATACAGCCTGTTGGACGGCGCCATCCGGTTGGAGCATTTGTTTCCCCGCCTGCAAGAGCTCGGCATGCAAAGTGTCGCCATGACGGATCACGGCAACATGTTTGGCGCGGTCGATTTTTACACTCGAGCGCAAAAAGCGGGTATCAAACCGATTATAGGCTGCGAGGTATACGTCGCCGGTGATAAAGGCATGCAGGATCGCACCAGCCGGGAGGCCTACCATTTGGTGTTGCTGGCGAGGGATCTCGGTGGCTACAAGAACCTATGTAGATTGATAAGTAAAGGATATTTGGATGGTTTTTATTATCATCCACGCATTGACAAGCCCTTGTTGCGGCAACATTCTCAGGGACTTATCGCGTTATCGGCCTGCCTGAGCGGGGAGGTAGCCGGATGCATTCGCAATGGACAAATCGAGGCGGCCTATCGAGCCGCGAGAAGTTATCGGGATATTTTTTCGCCTGATGGATTTTATTTGGAGCTGCAGCACAATGGGCTCAAAGAGCAGGAAGAAGTCAACCAGTATGTGAAGGAGATTGCAGCCAAGGAAAACATTGGTCTGGTGGCGACCAACGACTGTCACTATCTCAAGCAGGTCGACCACCGGGCGCACGATATACTGCTTTGTATTTCCACGGGAAAAACATTTAATGATCCCAACAGAATGCGTCATGAGACCGACCAGCTCTGGGTCAGATCACAGGCCGAAATGGAAAGCTTGTTTGCAGACGTTCCGCAAGCGCTCGAAAATACACAACGCATCGCGCAGATCTGCAATCTCGAGCTGGAATTGGATAAGGTATATCTTCCTCGCTATAACGTGCCCGAAGGGTATGATCTCGATAGCTTTCTCGAATCGAAAGCCTGGGAAGGTCTGAACAGGGTGTTGACCAACGTAGCCGCCGGGGAGCATGGCAAGTACCAGGAGCGGTTGCGCTACGAGCTCGACGTCATCAAAAAAATGGGATTTTCCGGTTATTTTCTGATTGTTTGGGATTTTATCGCCTATGCCAAATCCAACGGTGTGCCGGTCGGCCCCGGGCGTGGATCCGGCGCCGGTTCTTTGGCTGCGTATTCGTTGGGCATCACGGCGTTGGATCCTTTACCGTATGATTTGCTGTTTGAGCGGTTTCTCAATCCGGATCGGATCAGCATGCCGGATTTCGATATTGACTTTTGCCAGGATAGACGCGGGGATGTCATCCAGTATGTCACCCAAAAGTACGGGCAGGAGAAAGTGGGGCAGATCATCACCTTTGGACAGCTCAAGCCAAGGTTGGCCATCAAAGATGTCGGCCGGGTCTTGGGGCTTTCTTTTGCTGAAACCGACGCTATTTCGAAATTGGTTCCACTGGGGCCCAAAGTCACCATCGATCAGGCCGTCAGAGATGAGCCGCGGCTTTCGGCCCTGATGGAAGAAAAACCCATGTATAAAGAAGTCATCGAAATCGCCCGATCCTTGGAAGGGTTGAACCGGCATTGGGGGACCCATGCCGCCGGGGTGGTGATTGCGGAATATGACTTGATGGAGCATGTGCCGGTGTTGGTCAAAGACGGCAACCTCACCACCCAGTTTGCCAAGGATGAGGTCGAAAAGGTCGGCTTGGTGAAGTTTGATTTCTTGGGCCTGAAAACCCTGACCGTGATCGAGCACGCTATACGGTTGATACGCCAGGGCGGCGCAGAGCTGGATATCGGAAAAATTCCCCTCGATGATAAAAAAGTGTTCGATCTGTTGATATCCGGAGAGACGGATGGAATTTTTCAGGTCGAGTCTTCCGGTTTCAAGCAATTGATGAAGGAGCTCAGGCCGGATTGTTTTGAAGATATCATTGCTGCCGTGGCTTTGTATCGGCCGGGTCCCTTACAGGCCGGTATGGTTGAGGATTACATCAACCGCAAGCACGGGCGGAAGGCGATTTCTTACCCGCATCCAAGTATCGAATCGGTATTGAAAAACACCTATGGTGTCATCATTTACCAAGAGCAGGTGATGCGTATCGCGGTCGATTTGTGCGGTTTTTCCATGGCGCAGGCCGATACGCTCAGAAAAGCCATGGGAAAGAAAAAAATCCAGGAGATGGAGGCCCTCAAAGAAAAATTTATCCAAGGAGCCAAAGAAAAAAACAACATGCCCGAATCAGAAAGCAGAGATTTGTTTCAGAAAATCGAAAAGTTTGCCGAGTATGCCTTCAATAAATCACACTCTGCGGCCTATGCGCTGATCTCATACCAAACTGCCTACCTCAAGGCGCATTACCCGGTGCAGTTTATGGCGGCATTGTTGTCGAGTGAAATGAACAACACGGAAAAGCTGGTTCGGCATTTGGCCAAGGCCCGCGAGATGGGCATCGGGTTGCTCGGGCCGGATGTCAACCTGTCAGAGGCGCCGTTTTCGGTCCATCATGGGAAAATCCTTTTCGGATTGGGGGCGGTAAAGGGCCTGGGGGATTCCGCTATCGAGGCGATTTGTGATGTGAGGCGCGAGACACCTTTCGCCTCGTTCTTCGATTTTTGCAGTCGGGTCGATTTGAGAAAAATCAACAAGCGTTTGCTCGAGGTGTTGATCAAGAGCGGCGCCTTTGATGCATTGTACACTTGCCGGGCCGGATTGACGGAGGGTTTGGATCTGATCCTCAATTGCGCCCAGGTCAAACAGAAAGAACGCCAAAGCGGGCAATGTAACTTGCTCGAGTTGATGTCTTCCTCCAAATCCCGGGGAAATAACGAACCCAAGTTGCCCGATACCCCCGAATGGCCCGAACGCGAGCGCCTCGAGTACGAAAGGGAGGCTCTCGGATTGTATTTGTCCGGTCATCCACTCGATAAATTTTCTAAAACTTACGGTAAAGTAACTGATTGCACCACCCAGAAGATGGCCGAAGCCCCCAAGGGAGATGTAAGCCTGGCGGTCATGGTGACGGGATTACGGGAAAGAAGTCTGAAAAACGGCGGAGGGCGGATGGCCGTACTCAGCGTGGAAGATCTGGAGGGCGCGGCCGAAGCGGTGGTGTTTTCGAAAGAGTATGCCCAATTTGAAGCGTTGCTCAAGTCCAATGAGCCTTTGTTGTTGACCGGCACCGTGGCGATTGAAGGCGACGAAAACCAGATGGCGAAGCTGCGGGTGAAAGAGGTATGCAGGCTCATAGAAGCAAGAGAGAAAAAGACCAGCTTGATTCGGTTTTTGGTGCCCGCTGAAGATCTGTCGGTGGCGAAGCTACATGCTTTGAAAGAAATATTCGATAAATATCCAGGAACTTGCAGCACTTTCCTGCATGTTTTGCTGCCCGATAGAGGTCCCGAGGCGATCTTGAAGCTCGGCAATACGGTGATGTGCACAGAGGCGCTCGAGCAGGCCGTAGACGGTTTGTTTAATCGCAAGGTAACACATTTTTTCTAAAAACAATGTTAGATGTTTTCCCGTAATTACAGAATTTTTTGTTTTTTTGAAAGCGAAAGGCCTCAAATTTTTGTATTCCTCATGTGAGTGTCGATAAAAAGCCTTGACAGCATAAAACCGCTGCGTTATCCGTCAGCCGGGCCTCAATGGTCCGGGCGGCAAAGCCACGGGATTTGCGCCGGATAGAAGATAATATTCATGAATACAAAGGAGTTGAAAAAAAATGCCTACATCGCAAACAGTTGTAAATAAGGGCTGGTCGGTGACGTTTGCCGGTACCGGCATCAATCTGGCCTTGGGTGTTTTGTATGCCTGGAGTGTCGTCAAAGCGGGTATTTCGGCCCAAGTCGCTGCGGGCAATTGGAGCTGGACGCCGGCTTCGCTCAATGATCCTTACTCGGTTGCTCTGGTTGTATTTGCCTTTGCGATGGTCCCGGGGGGAAGAATGCTGGACAAGTTCGGGCCCAGGGTTACTTCGTCTATAGGCGGTGTGTTGGTGGGTCTTGGATTTATCATGACGTCCATGTCGAACCAGTATTGGGTATGGATATTGGGATTTGGAGTTCTTTCCGGCTCCGGAATCGGTTTGGCATATGCTTCTGCAACTCCTGCAGCGGTCAAATGGTTTCCTGCCGGCAAGACCGGACTTATCGCGGGTCTGGTGGTAGCCGGCTTTGGTTTGGCGTCGGCCTACATCGCTCCTTTGGCGAGTTTCATGCAGACCGAGTTGGGTATCAGCCAGACCATGTTGTATCTGGGCATTGCGTTTTTGATCGTGGTGGTGCTTTTATCTCAAAAGTTGGTCAATCCTCCTTCCGGTTATGTTCCCCAGAGTGCGGGCGGCGCAGGAATGCAAAAAACAGCCGCAGCCGCCGGGGAGAAAAAGGATTATTCATGGAAAGAGATGATGGGGACCGGCACGTTTTGGTTGTTATGGCTTATCTATGCCATCGGAGCGGGCGCGGGCTTGATGGTGATTGGGTTTGCAAGCGGTATGGCCAAAAGCTCGCTCGCCGACCTGGCTTGGATTGCTGTTACTGTCCTGGCGGTGGGCAATGCCACCGGACGAGTGTTTGCCGGCATTTTATCTGACAAAATCGGGCGAAAAGCCAGCTTAGTGGTTTTTTTGCTTTTCCAAGCGGTGATGATTTTCAGCTTGATGGCCATTCCGTCCGAAAGCGCGGCGGCTACTCTGTTGGTGGCTACGTTAATCGGTTTCAACTATGGCACCAATTTGACCCTGATGCCTTCGGCCACCAAGGATTTCTTTGGTCTCAAAAGCTTCGGTCTCAACTACGGAATCGTCTTTACCGCCTGGGGAGTCGGTGGTGCGATTTTGTCCCGAGTGAGCGAGATGTTGGCCACCTCGGAGGGACTTGCGCAAAAGGACTACACCAACTCCTGCATCATGGCCGGATGTCTTTTGATCATGGGTGTGGTTTTGACTCTGTTTGTGCAACCACCCAAAAAACCTCGTGAAGAAACCACGATGGGCGCAGTCGATCAACCGGCTGCCGGTTGATTGATGCGGTAGCTCGCCTTCGTTTCAAATTCCCGAAAATCGATTCTGAGATTTGAAATCACTTTTTGGGTCCTATGATGCCTGCAACGCACAAGTTCCTCAAAAGCAGGGGTTTGTATGCTGATCTCAGGCAGTCCCCGCCCCGGTCGAAGTGGATTCCAAATCTCAAAAACCAATTTTCGAGACGGGCCTTCACTCGGTAGAATCTCATTATGGTTGCTGGGATTGCAGCTTTCCGTAAATCCTGCTCAGTGCGCCTTGAGCTTGAGGATCCCGAGGATCGATCGTAAGCGCTTTTTGTAAGTCTTTCATTGCATTTTGTAGGTACGCACGTCTTGTCTGTGCGTGAGGTTGCTGATCGGCTTTGCGTTCGTAACCGGCTGCCCGGTTATAGAAAGCCAGCAAATCGTTTGGATTTTGCTCGATGACGTAGTTGAAATGCCCGATGGCTTGATCCGGCCGGTTTTCTATCATCGCAATGATGCCCAGGGCATTGTGCAAATCGGGATCAAACGGATCGGATTCGAGCGCTTTTTCAAAGATCTGCCCGGCGGTTTTGATCCGGTTGGTCTGAAGATAAAATTTTCCGATGTCTTTGAGCGCCAGGGTCTGATCTTGGGCTGCTTCGACGGCCCGGGCGGCGTAAAGATCGGATTGCGGTATATTTTGTTGGTGGCTCCAGAGAAAGGCAGCCCGCATGAGCAGAATCTTTGCGACCATAACCCGGGTCATGGCGTCATCATACAAGCCAGGATCATCGAGACCCTCCAGATTGTAGCGCTCCCAGGGGTTGTCGATTTGGGATGGGTCGGGTTTGTCTTTGACGACGCGATACACTATCCCGTGCGGCATGAGTGGATAGCTGTCGTCAAAAATGTCTGTAAAATAGATCGATCGGTCGGATTGCATCAATGTGCGTTCATATGCTGCTATGGCCGCCAGGGTGATTTCACGTGGGTCATAGGTGTTATGAAATATTGGAAAACGAAAGATATTTTGCGTCTCTGTGTAAATCGTGACATCCTGCCTATGCCTTTCGACAATGTTGAGATAGGCCAAAATACCCACGGCATTGTCGCCCCCGGCGATGAGAACACCATGAGGCTCAATTGAAGCGAGCATGTTGAGGCCGTAAAGGCGCGGCAGCAGGTTGTCGCTTCGGTCACAAAGCGACCAGTTTGCCACCAGTGGTATGCAGGCTGCAAGCAGCACCAGTGCTTGGGTGATGGCTGCGGGGATTTGAGGCATCACTTTTCTTATGCCCAGACCGGCCTGTTCGAGACCCGCTCCCGCATACAAAGCCAACAAAACGAACGCGGGTATGAAATACGGTTCGATGTCGTTGATGAAATAAACAAAAGAAAACAGAAGAACGACGCCCATGACTGCCAGCATGAGCAGGGTTTGAGGCCTGAATTTTCTCACTCCGGCGACCACGCCCAGTCCCGAAAAGAATACAAGCGGCAGGGTGATTTGACCAGGCAACAAGGCGAGAAACCGTTTGATTTGATGCAAAATACCTGAAAATCCGTGGGCGAGCAGCTTGCCTTGGTATTGGCCCGCCAGGATATGGTTGAGCATTCCGGCCAGGGTCTCGGGGTTGTTCCAGTCGTTGGGGATGTCGGCGCGGGCCCGTATGGGGATATAAAAGTACAAACACAATGGAATAACCAGTGCAATCAGACATTTGACGAGCAGCCCGACGTTACGCGCCAAAGCGGGTTTTTGGGAAAGAATGAAAACCAATACAACCGGATACACAACCGCGATGGTGATGTGGTGGGTCAGAGACAGCCCCATGAGCATGGCGAGCAAAATCAGGGTGCGGTTTGATTGCGACAGGCTCCAGTGGATGGTGGTGAGCAACACCAGCAAAAAAAAGAAAGCCGCCAGGCTGTAGACCTCTGCGACGACTGCCTGAGACCAAAAAGAAGTCGAAAAACCTGCCATCAGCGCGCCCCCCGCGGCCGGAATGGGTCTCAGATCCAATTTTCTTCCCAGCTTGTAGAGTAGCGCCATACATCCTGCGGCAATCAGCCCGGAAAACAGATTGGCGCGAAAGCCTATGTCGCCGATGGGCAAAAGCAGGGTGAAAAACTTTCCCAAGAGCAAATACAAGGGGTAACCGGGCGGATGCGCGACGCCGAGGTTGTACATTGCGGTGGTCAGCTCTGCGCTATCGCCCAAAAATACGCTGGGCGCAGCGCACATAAAGTACACCCAAAAACCAACGACGCTTACTCCGATCGTGACAACCAAGTCCTGGTTCAGCCGATTTCTAGGGTGAGCTCGTATGGGTTTCGACGCGGAGTGTTTTCGGGCGAAATCGTGCGATACCTTTGCCATCAAGGTACCATATCCTGGTTTCCGGTTATCCGAAACACTTGATTTTTGATCGGCCGAAAAACAGATTCGCGTCCGAATCGAACAGCCCAATCCGGGTATCCAATGTCGCTATCGAGCTTATATTTCGATTCGTTTCCACTTGCCTTCGTAAAATTTCACCGCCATGATGGATGAGAGCAGAACGACATAGGTGGCCGCTGCGGTCCAAGCTCCCAAAAGACCGAAATCCAAGACCACCGCCAGCAAGTAGCACAAAGGGACCAGGCAGAGGGTGTGGAGCATAAACTCCACTTTCATGACAAACTTGGCGTTGCCCGCCCCGAACAAGGCTTGTACCAGGATGAGACCGGCGCTGATTAACGCAGACACCGAGCCCATCAGTCTCATCGAGGGCACCGCGACCTGGATGACGTCTTGTTTGTCTGTGAAAATCCCCAGAAAAAGCTCGGGTCGAAGCACAATGAAAATCCCCAGGATCCCGAATATATACATGCCTATCTTGACCGACTCCCATCCGTATCTCTCGGCCAGATCGTGGTCTTTGGAACCCATGCTTTGGCCGACCAGGGTGGCGGTGGCGGTGCCGAAGGCGATGGAGGACATGAAGATCAGCATGAGGAAAGATATGATGATCCAACTCGCGCTGGTGGCCAGATCCGGCCGGCTCAAATCCAATCCATGCAGGATCGGACCGGCGAGCGGGATGAACGACAACGGCGCCAAGGTGTTGATTTGGCTGGAAAGGTGGCCGGTTACCCATAGAAAAAATTGAAACCCGCTCATGACGAAGATGTTCGCTAGGCCGGATGGAAGCGACAACCGGCAGATTTCTCTGATAACCCTGCGGTTGAGGTTCGACATGCGGTAATACCTATAGGTTTGCAGGTATTTGCCTTTGAAGCTCCATCCGATCATGATGATGAGGCCCACATAGGTGCTTGCCAGGGAAGCCAAAGCGGCGCCTTTGACTTCGAGCCTGGGAAAGCCGAACATCCCGAAGATCAAGATAACATTGAGGAAAGCATTGAGAACATTCATGATGATGGACGCAACCATATGCACATGGGTTTTTCCAATGCCGTCGAAAAATCCCTTGTAACTGATGGTGGTGACCATCGAAAGCACTCCCAACATCCGGAGGCTGCAATACTCTGATCCTAGGCGGATAACGTTGGGGTTGGGATTGAGGATGGAAAAGATATGGGGGACCAGTACGTACCCCAATATCGATACACAAATACCTGTAACTCCCGCAATGGAGAGCGAATTTGTCAAAGCCCGGCCTGCCAGGAGAAGTTGTTTTTCTCCCGTTCGTCTGGCGGTGATCGCCTGGGTTCCGATAGCGATGGTGGAAAAAAACCCCCCTACCGCCCAAAACAGCGGCAGACTGACTCCGATGCCGGCGACGCCGTCAATGCCGGTGCTGCCGGGCAGCCGTCCCACCATGGCGGTGTCCAACAAATTGATGGCGGTTTGGGAAAGCATGGCCAGGATGACCGGAAGCGCCATGGAGGCGATCTTGCGGGAGAGATGAACATCGATGGTCATACGCATATTTCGACCTATCCTTTAAAATCTTTTGCTTATACCGCGTTGGCAAGGTACTGTGGACCGGGTTATTATGCAATAACTTTCTTTGGTTGGTGCGTATGAGCAAAACCCCTGCGGGTTTTAGTTGACATCCAGTCTGGAATAAGCTATTTGGCCATGTCATGCGTTTCTTATGATAAGCAAGCGTAGGTTCTTTTCAACGAAGGCGTCTTTGAACAAAACTCAAAACTGGCTGGCATTACCTCAGGATTAGGAGGGCGAATCGATGAAGGCAAAGGGCAGAACATGTAGAGCGATTGGTTTTACAGCGACAGCGTTGCTTGCATTGGCGGTTTTTGTTACGGGTTGTCCGTCTCCGGACTTCCCACAGTGCCGTGATGCGGACGATTGCGCGAGCAACGGACCCGAAGGCAACACCTTGCTTGCCTGCTGTGATGGGCAGTGCCAAGAGTGCTGCGCGGATCAGGATTGTCCCCAGGAGCGGCCCAAGTGCAAGGATATGCGATGTGTCGAGTGCAGCGAGGATGCGGACTGCCCGGTTGATAAGCCCTATTGTGACAACGAAAAGTGCGCTTATGAGTGCGAAATTAACGCGGATTGCAACGCCCGAGGCAAACCCGGCATGGTATGTAAAGAAAACAAATGCCAGGCTTGCGAGTCGGATGAAGAATGCGGCGATCCCAGCCTGGCGTGTGTAGATGGCCGGTGCGTACCCGCTTGTGCCTGTCAATCCGACGCCGATTGTCCCGAAGGCAAAGTTTGTCAGGATTGTGCTTGCGTAGAGCCGAGCTGCGAGCCCCAGACCATTTACTTCGACTTCGATCGTTACGATCTGCGCCCGGGAGACCGAGACATCCTGGATCAAAACGCCGAATGCTTGAAACAGCGCCCTGAGCTGATCGTATCGGTGGAAGGTCATTGCGACGAAAGAGGCACCGAGGAGTACAATATCGCGTTGGGAGAAAGACGTGCTCGGACCGCCAAAAAATATTTGCAAAATCTTGGAATTTCGGCCGAACGTCTCAGGACCATCTCCTACGGCGAAGGCCGCCCGGTTTGCACGCAATCCTATGAAGATTGCTATTCGAGAAACCGGCGGGTGGATTTTGTAGCCCGGTAGATTTTGTCTTTGAGCTGTGATAGAAATACGAGCGGGTGCCTCTTGGTAAAGAGAGGCCCCGCTCGGTTTTTTTAAGGAGGGCTTGAGACTTGAGACGCTACTATCCGATCGCGCTGATTGCAGTGTGCATGGCATGTATGTTTTGCGCCTGCTGGGTCAAACAGGAGGTCGGCGATGTCATGCAGGCGGATATCGCTGCTTTGAAGGTCGAGATGCAGGTGGTAAAGCAAGCGCACGCAGAAGAAAAAGGCAAATTGCAAAAACGTATTGTTGCCGCGGACGATAAGCTTGGGGAGCTTGAAAAAATCGTCGATGAGTACCGCCGGGCCATGGGGCGTAATGCTGCGGATTTCGGTGTGGATATCGAAAGGTTGCACACACAGCAAATGGAGCTTCGCGGCAAATTGGAAGTGGCCGAGCACAAGATCGGCATCATCGAAGAAAAGTTGGGTGTCGGATCTGGAGAACAGAGTCAGGATATGCAGTCTTCGTCTTCTTCGACATCTACTTCAGGACCCATCATCTCGGGAAATCATACTTCGGCGATCTCGGTGAGCAAACCTCCGCAAGATCCACTGGGCGCCATCAAGCGTCCCGAAAAACGTGATGAGTACTACAAGCTGGCCTACCGAATGCTCGATTCGGGTCAAGTGGATGTCGCCAGGATTTTATTCAAAGAGTTTTTAGAGAAATGGCCCAACGACACCTACTCCGACAATGCCTTGTATTGGCTTGCGGAGAGTTATTATGTTCGAAAAGACTACCGCCAGGCCGCAATACATTTTCAGAAGGTGCGTCAGAAATATCCCAAGGGGGATAAGGCCGCCGATGCTTTGCTCAAGTTGGGATATTGTTTTTACGCCATGAAAAAGTATCGGGAGGCCTTACCATTCTTCAAGCACTTTGTGCAGAGTTATCCCAAAAACAGCTTGGCGGGCAAAGCCAAGCAAAAAATCAAAGAAATCGAAAGAAACAGCCGCAAAAAAAAGTAGCGATAACCCGAAGTAACAAAATTTATTTTACACAAACCATCGCATGCAGCGTGAATATTTCTTGATTTCGTCCGATTTCTGTGGTTGCTATGGGCCGGCGCTTAATGTGCCGAATCCTCAGGGGGAGGATTTTCGTGACATCGGATGTGTTGAAATGTCGATACCGCCGGATAGGCTGAGATTTTGCACCGCGGTCGTAAATTGCATTACATCGTAAGGAGTGCTCAAGTGAACAATATATCCAAATCCGGATTTGTTGGGCTGTGTGTCGCAACCCTGGCGGCCGTTATGATTACCGGCAGCCTTGGATATCGGGCATATGCGGGAAAAACCGCGCCAAGCTCCGAGCAGGAAGAGGTGTACAAAAGATTTTTGGGTCTGATCCCTGAAGAGGGTGAAGATCAACCTTCTACAATCGATTCGGGTGCTCGCAAAGCATCCGAAGAACCGCCGGCCGGCGAGGTGCCCAAAGAAATCAAATCGAAGAAAAAGAGTCTCGAAAAAGATGAACAAGGAGAGAAACGATACAGCGCCGACGAGGTGATCTCGGTCGAAGTGGTGGCTCCCGATCCGCCCGAGCAGTTTCCGCCTCCTTACCGAGGATCGGTTATCATCTATACCAACGAGCTTGCGGCTATCGGGCTGAGCGAATCACACGAGCTTACCTACAATCCGTATTATGCCATGCGGCTGACGTTTGCGCCCCGGTATTGGTTTTCGAAAAAGTATTACGCCCGCGCGTATATCAACATCACCAGCGAGATTACCCAGATCGATTGGGACAACGATCATCACTATTGGAGCGATTTGGATTTGGGATGTGGGACGAACAATTTGTACGTGATACCGGTGATAGATACATCCGTGTCCGGTGAAGTAAGCCTCAAGCTGCCGACCAGCGAGTCGAGCCGGGCTGCAACCCGGGTGATGAGCAACAAGTTGACGGTCGGGTTGTCGCGGGAGTTCGGAAAGTTTGCCTTGTCGTTGGGAACCAATGTAGAAAAATATTGGCATCGTTATACGACCGGTTCGGCTACCGGAAAGCTGATCGGTTCTTGCGGCGCCGGGGGTGCGGGAGATTGTATCGACCGGCTCATCCAAAGCGGGGTGCGCAATCCCGATTGGAGCCTTTCGACCGGATTGAACGGGACGTACACCCTGACGGATTGGCTCAATCTGTCGGCCGACGTCGGTGTGAGCCTGGTTTTTTTGTATGCTTTGACGGAAGAAGAACAAATCACCGTTCAGGTGGATAACCCCCAAGATACCCGGTACTTTTTGTATACCGGTTTGGGCGCCACCTTCAGCCTGAGTAAAACGGTTAGTGCAGTGGTGGGGGCGCGATCGTTTCACATGCAGCTTGCAACCGACGGGGAGTATCGTACGCCTTTCATCAACCGCCATACCCAGTTGTTTCTGGACGTTCGAGTGAGCGTCGATGGTTTGGTGTCTTGGTTGAAAAAATAATTTTGTAATCGGTGTGACGAATCGGACAAAAAAGGAGTGTGTTCATGAGAAAACGTGTGTTTTCATCGATCATCAACAGTGTTTTGGTAGCCGCCATGTGTATTGCCGCAGGTTGTGCGAGCCCTCGGGATCCGATCAACCGCGTGCAACCCAACTACGTGGATAAAAAAGAGTTCGGTGGATTGTGGTATTATCAGCGCACAGTGGTGGATATGCCGGCCGCCAATGGTTTTACTTTTATCGGCGCGACCGACACCAAGGGGCTTACCCGGGTTGCCTGGGATATTCAAGAAGGGTTTCTCTATGCCCGGCGCACTACCGAGCTCATCAAGGACGCCGATGGGCATCATGAGGCCCAGAAGGACGGTAATATATACAAGGGTGAGGTAGTAGCGGCATTTCGGATACAGAAGCATTTCGATATCGCCAGACCCTACAACGACGTGACCGGCGAAGAGCTCAACGTGCTGGTCGAAAACGATGTGGACCGGCATTGGTACGATCGGCGTTACATGCGGGTGGATTGGTCTCAAAACCTGGTGCACAATTACGATTTGGATTTCGAGCGCGAATCAATTGAATCGGTGCCGTATTATGTTCAAGAGATCGATCCTGTAACCGGAAAACGCAACCCGGACGCTCCCGCGTTTGATTTCGAAGCGGGGTATTTCGATGTCACCACCAAGTTGTTCGCCAAGGCCGGCACCACCGAGTATCCCGGCATCGGACAGATCCCGCTTTGCTGGTTGGACGAGCTCATCGAGTGCGGGGCGGCCGAGTACACGCTGAGACACAGCTTCAAGAAACTCGATGGCCAAGTCCAGTACCAGCCTAGGGAGTACAAGGGCAAGCAGACCGAGATGTTTGGATATTTTTGGACCGATCGTTTGGTGTACAACCCGAAAACCGGCCTTTTGGAAAATGCCCGAGAGCGTTATTTAAATCGCTTCAACATCTGGAAACGATCCTTTGACGACAACGGTGATCCCATTCCTTATGTGGATCGCGAACCCAAGCCCGTCGTATACCATGTCAATACCAATTGGCCCAAAGACGACGAAGCCCTCAACCAAGCAGCCACCACGGTGGCCGATCAATGGAACGAGGTGTTGGTCGATGTGGTCAAAGCCACCGGCAACACCCTGCTGGGTAATAAACGCATGTTCGTTTTATGCCGAAACAATCCGGTCGAAGCGGGAGACCCGGAAGAATGCGGAGAGCCCGGCACCGAGCCCAAGCTCGGCGATCTGCGCTATTCGTTTATGGCGTATGTGCCCAAGTACATGACCTACGGGCTTTTGGGTTTCGGTCCCTCCAACGTGGATCCGGAAACCGGCGAGATCATAAGCGGTATGGTGTATGTCTACCATCATAACAACATCTCGGCCTTCAGGGTGCAGGAGATGGTGGAGTTGCTCAACGGCACCATGCCGCCGACCGATTACATCGACGGGCTCAATCTGGATGATTGGGTGCAAAGAACCTGGTCGGGAGGCAACCAAAAGCGCACCTACGGTCTCAACAGCGCCGGTGACATGGTCTACGGCATGACCCATGGGCCGGCGGTAAGTTACTGGGATGGTATCCGGCAGGCGCCGACAGCGGCCGATATGGAATACCAGAAGAAACACGGCATGCGCGAGTGGATGAGGCCGTATCTCAGGGACCTCAACGATCGCAGAATCGGGCTCAGAGCCGACATGGACGGTTCCCAGGGCAAGCTCGCCAACCTGCGGGATACCGAGGTCGAGTATATGTTGCTCAACGACGACATTTTGGCCGGCTCGGGCGTCAACCCGCTTATGCCCTATAACGGGCAGCTCAAAGCTCAGGCAAGCGTGGCACGGGGAGGCTTTGGACGTTTTGCGGCCCAGAGAGAGCAAATCCGCCAGCAGTTTGCGAGAAAACGCAACATGTTTTTACCCGAGATGGCCGACGACTCGTTGTTGGGCCTGGCGTTTGATCTCAAAGACGAAAACCTCTCCGCGGATGAAATGTATGCGACTTTACGCGAAGCCGTCTACCGAAATGTGCTGTCCCACGAGCTGGGTCACACCTTGGGTCTGAAGCACAACTTCTCGGGCTCGGAAGATGCGATCAACTACCACGACGATTACTGGAAAATCCGCGAAACCGCATCGGCGGGCCCCGTCATGCCGCGTGTGCATCCGGACGTCAACGACGGCAACTACACCATTGGTGAAGAAGAAGTCCATGCCGGTATTTACGATTATGCCTACAGCTCGGTGATGGATTACGCCGGGCGTCACACCCTGCACGACAGTGGTCCGGGCAAATACGATCGGGCGGCCTTGTTGTTTGGATATGTCGGCAAAGTGGAAGTGTTTGCAGACCAGGGTGGGATCGCAAACGCGGACTTCAGGGATTGGCACGAGATGGACGGAGAAGTGGTGCGGTTTGCCGAAAGCGGTCCTCAATCGATCCACTACACCAGCTTTTACAACAGCATGGGTGAAAAACTGTACAAAGAAAGCAACCGCGTTTTGGTGGACGTGGATGACTTGACTGATGATTTTTCCGAGGACGAAGACGGAAGACCGAGGGTGCCTTACCTGTACTGCTCGGACTCCCGGGTGGATCTGTACGATCATTGCCTGACCAGGGATGTAGGCGCCGATTCGGCCGAAAGGATGAAAAACCTGCTCGACGAGATCGATACCTGGTACATCACCAGAAACTTCCCCCGCGGACAGATCGACAACAAACAATCCAACTTCATCGCCCGCAACTACAACCGCATCTACGCAAGGCTCAAGCACTGGAACGACAAGTACGCGCTTTACAAAGAGCTGCTGCCGAGATTTTACGACTCGGATCAGCTCGAGACCTTTTTCAATGATTCGTCCTTAGGCTGGGGCACCAAGACCTGGTCGGTGCAAAACGCCTTCAACCGCCTGGTGCAAACCATCCTCATGCCGGATGTGGGAGCTTACAAAGAAGAAACTTTGTTCGAAGGCAGCAGCCTGCTTACCCAGGATATAAACGTAAGCGCCGAGCCGGATTACGAGCTGGGCGTGGAAGACGCGCGCTTTTTCAGCACGAGTTGGGAGAGCGATGCGGTGGATTGCGGATACTACTGGTGGGAGTGCCTGCACCACGTGGGTTTCTACCTGGACAAGATCATGGCGATCGAAGCCCTCACCGACACCTCCACGAACTTTGTAGCTCGTACGACTCCGGAAGATATCCGGCAGTGGAGAATCGGGTATTACAATACGTTCCCGGAGCAGATTAGTATAATTGGAGCGGCGATTGCTTCGAATGGAAGATTGACCAATAAACCAATTGATCCAAATGATGCCTCTAGATCTGATTGGAATATTCTTGGTCCGTACATTGAAATAGATGATCAAAACAATCAAACCATGAGATTTCCCAACTATACAAATCTCCATTACAATAAAGAAAGTTATGGAAGTTATTCGGATACAGTTCCTGCTATCAATGAACGATCTTTGGACCCGCACGCATCTTTTAGTGTTCAGCTCTACTGGCAAGTCTTAGGAATGGCAAGATTTGCTTCAACGTTTGAGCATGGTTTTGCGGATCAATCTCGTATTTGGTTGATTGGCTCTAACTCTCCGGATGCTCGTTTTATGACTGGTTATACTGATCCTATTACTAGTCAGGTATATGGAGCATTGAAACGAAGTACCATGGTGGCATCATCCTATTATTGCTTGAAGACTGAAAAAAACTTTCCAGAGAATAATTGTCCAAAATTTGCAGGACAAGCAATAATTGACAGAGCAAACGAGCTTCGAGCTTGGTCTCACTATTGCGATGACAGTGGTAAAGCGACTGAAACTGAAGATGATGATTGTGTATACAGTATACTTTACCCTCCTTACCCTGATACTGAGGCCGAAATCGCAGAAATGAATCGCCTGAAAAACCTTGCAACTCCAAAACTGCTGGAAATGAATGAGCTTATCAAGACGCTCACCATGGTTGGGAATAAATTAGACTGGGGTAATCCGCATAATCCTCATAACGGCGAGGATCCTGTGAATCCCTAAAACATATCTCAGGTCCATCCAGATTATGGATGTTTTTCAAAAGCCCTCATCTATTGAGACAATCTAATAAATATATATAGACCCTCCACAGTGATTGGTTGTCTTTTTATAGAGCGGGGCTCCCACAACAGCGTAATCATTACTTATCGAGACCGTGATTCCGAACCAATCTTCGTCAAGATTATTTTTCGACAAGAGTTTTGTCTCGTGGTGCGCCCAACCATTTTCTGTGCGATGCAAGATGTATGCAGCTTGGTCATCCTTTGATCCAACAATCGCATAATCCCCATTGATTGATACAAAGGTGCCGGTTACGTCTGTTATTTGTTTGTCGATTTCAACTTGTACCCATTCGGTGTCAATATGTTGATAAATATGCGCATCATTACCTCCAACCATTGCGTGATTTCCACTGATTGATACGGATGTACCATAGCTTTTTTCATCGTTGGGAAGGATTTTTTTATCTAAGACCCAACCGTCGTCATTTCTATGGTAAATGTTGACTTCCTGGGAGGCACCAACAATTGCATAACGTCCACTAATAGAAACAGATCTGCCAAATCTATAGTAGCTTCCTCCCTCCGGAATGAAGAGTTTTTTATCGTGCACCCATTCGTCAGATTCATTGCGGTGGTATATATATGCAGCTCCAGTCTCAACAATATTATTGATGTTTTCATTGGGAGCCCCAACGATTGCATAGTCACCGCTGATGGAAACTGATTGGCCGAACAAACTTGATTGGTTGGAGATGCCATCGAATTTATTCTTTTGGATCCAGCCGTCGTTTGTTTTCTTGAAAAAGTATACTGATCCGTTATAGTAATCTGCGCCGATAATTGCATATTCGCCATCTATGGACACAGAACTTCCAAACTTTTCGTCACGTGAACCGTCAATAGGGTAAATCTTATTCTCATATGTCCATCCTTTGTTGTTAATTCTATAAACGCTCACATATCCTGTGTCTTCCTTGTTTCCATCGCCATAGATGGCGCCTACCAGGAGGAACTCCTTGTTGATTGATACAGAATAACCAAAATGCTCAGGATAATTCATTTCATTGCTTTCTTCGGGTAAAACCATCGTATAGGTTCCGCATTTTCCATTGTATTTGCAAGATGCAAGCTCCGGGCAACAACCGTCGATACATTGTTCGTGTTGGCAAGTGCATGCGCCTGCATCACACATACCATACTGCCCACATGCGCCACACTTTGAAGCGCCGGAGCCCTGATCAATGAAGCAGGCTTGTGAAAACGAGTCGCAATGATCGATATCCAACCAACCGTCAAATACGATTTCTCCGTTACAATCCGAATCAGTGCCGCTGCAAAATTGCCGAGCAACTCTTTGTTGCGCGCTGGCTCCGCATAGCTCGCTGCTGCAACGGTGTTCGGTCCAACTCCCGCATTGCTTGGTGGTTGGCTTGACATTGCCGTGATCGTCGCAACAAGGCCCATCATTACAGCCTTTCGGCAATATGCTCAGCGCAAACCAAGTGGTTTTGGTTTGGCCTTCTTTGATCGTGTTGTCCGTAACCTTGACGGCGACGGTGGCTTCATTGGCCTGACTGGATGGATCTCCGGAAAGAACGAAATTTCCGTCTTCGCTTTTTTCTTGATAAATGAGCCACCTGAGTGTGCCATCATGGAAAGAGATCGGATCCGAAAGTTGCTTGCATCCAGGCAAAGCGATTGACGATCTAGTGTGGACGGCGCTCGCGGAGGGTGAGAGAGGGCACGATATCATCATGCTGATTGTAAATAACGCAGAAAAAGGCATTCGGACCTATTGTGAGCCTATTGAAAAGATCTTGTTGAAGGAACAAACTTCTTTTCGCACCATTGACTATAGTGAGCTTCCCCAGATCAATCTTACCCATTATCCGGGAATCATCTTGTCGGGATCTCCGCGGGGCGATGATATCGTTGATCACCATCTTCCATTCTTTCGATGGATCTTGGATTGGACCAATCCGATATTCGGTATCTGTGCGGGACACCATATTGTGGGTAAGCTTTTCGGTGCCGAGTTGATTCGCAATGCGGAAAAAGAGCAGGGCGAAATACAAATAAAAATTGTACAACGAGATGCAATCTTCGAAGGCTTGTTAGAGGTTTTTGTCGGGCATGGAAATCACAATGATTCCATAAGCCTGTCAGTCGCATTCGATCTCTTGGCCACTTCGGACTCCTGCCGAAACCAGATGGTGAAACATAAACTACGACATCTGTATACCACCCAGTTTCATCCCGAAGTGACGACACCCAGATTGATTGTCAATTTTATCAAGCTCTGTAAAAAGTTTTCATCACAAGTAGCTTCGTTTTGATCAAGGTATACGTCTTTGGCAGGTGAGAAATCGATGTACGTACTCGTCTTCGGTTTTTTTCTGCTCGGCAACAATTCGAGCCGGATCTCCTGGGGGCGTATGTTTTTCCAATACATTTCCATTCAAATGATCGCTGGAGTCGCCAGTATGTGTCCGAATCACGGCGACACGAATTATCCTTGTGCCAAGCAAACCAAACCCGTGACAATTACGCGGAGCTTGCCTATGCCGGTCTGGATCCGATCTCCAGATACGATCTGAAATCCGAATACGAAAAAAACAATGCCTGCAAGGTGTTCGAACGGGTATCGTGAGTTTTGATTGGGTTCATAGCTTTTGCGCTGGGGAAACAAAAACAAGGGCTTCCAACTAAATAGGAAAACGTGTCGGCAGGTAAACGAGCAAAGGTAACGGATAGAAAAAGGAATTATTGCAGGTCGGGATCGGTTTTTACGCAGCGTACATGATATGTATTCGTTTTTGCATTTTCGTTGTTTGTGCTTCCATCGTAAAATTGAACGGGTAAGGCATAGTCTGTATAACACCGGTACTCGGACGCGGACCAAAATTTTTCCGCCGGGGTATTTGGAAAATTCGTTGGATCAATGGCTGGATTGTACCTTTGCCCGTCGACGATGCTTTGGAGCTCTTTTAGGCTGGGCAGACGCCAATCTTCCATCCCGGCCCAAACCAGGTTGTTGCAGTAATCCATGGCTGCAGACCAATTGGCGCCGACAGGCGTACCCTCGCAGGTTTTGTCGGTTTGACCTTGCGCGCAACCCTGCCATATCAACCCGGTCGCCCGGTCTTTGACAATGGGTCCTGATGCAATCAGCTCAAAGCGATCGGCAACCAATTTCGGGGTGCCTCTCGTACAACGCACATAAAAGGCAGTATCTTTTAAAGCGCCCAGAGCGTTGCCGTGTATGAATGAGATGTAGTAGGCATGATCGATCCCGGGTGGAAAGCCGGAGGCCGACCAAAAGGCTGCTTCGGGAGTGTTGGGGAAAGCCGTCTCGTCGATGTTGGGATCGCAGTTGGCGTCGATGTTGAAATTTCTCCAAATGGATCGCAACTCATATACGCTGGGCAGACGCCAGTCGTCCTTACCGGCCCATTCCAGCTCGTCGCATGCGGTCAAAGCTTCTTTCCAACTCATGGTCATGGCCGTGCCCGTACTCTGTTTACAGTTGTTGCCGGAAAACCCCTGAGGGCATCTTCTCCATTCCAGTCCTGTCTTGAGATCTTCGACGAGCCCGATATCGGTGGAAATCTCATAGAATGCAGTCAGGTTGTCCTCGAGCGGGATCGAAAAATTTGGTCCGGGTGCATTGCAGCTCAAATCCTCACAGGTGCCGGGTGAGATACATTTTCCTTTCGAGCAGATGTCGTTGTGATAATCGGGAGTCGTGGTGAGCTCACAAGGCTTGAAATCAACCATGGCATTTTTGCATCCCTGGGATATCTCGTCACACAGGTTTTCGGTGCAGGTGTTGTCGTCCTGATCATCAGGGCAAATATGGGGCGTCCCCGCTTCGCATTTGCCCAGGTCGTTGCAGATCTCGCGGCCATTGCAGAACTTTCCATCTTGACACATTTCATCGTTGGAACAATCTACCGAAGCCTCGGTTGCCACGCATCCACCGATGAGAGCGGCCGACAACATACAAAGGAAAGAATTCTTTGCGTACATGCTGAATCCTTTTCGGATAAAAATTGATTGCCCGCGCCTAGTCTAAAGTGCAAAGATAAGAGCACGATATGCAACGGGTTGTCAACAGCGCTCTGGAGATATGGGCTTTTGGGCTGGATATCCTCTCCATTGATATCCACATGAGGCCAGACCATGAAGAAAATAATCTGCATTGCCGCAACCGGCGTCCTGCTGCCTGCGATGGCTTTCGCCGCGGTAAGCAAGATCGCCTTGTTGATGGGCAACAACCGGGGTGAGCCACAAGAGGTGGAGCTGTTGTATACCCACCGTGATGTTGAGAAACTCGCTGCAACCTTGAAAACGTACGGTGGGTTCCAGGCTCAAGACGTTACGGTATTGTTGGAGGGCGACTCAAAGGACGCTATGGATGCGTTGTCAGCAATCAGCGATAAAATCCGGCGACAAGCCCGAAGCGGCCACTCGCAGATCCTGCTTTTTGTATATTTCTCTGGGCATGCCGATGCCGACCATTTGCATATGGGTGACAGCAAGCTGGCCTTCAAAGAGCTGAAAAAGCTTATCGAAGCATGCCCCGCGAAGTTCCGAGTGGTTGTGCTCGACTCGTGCAAGTCCGGTATGTTGACGCGCGCCAAAGGGGGGATGCCCATCAAGCGATTCGAGCTGGCTTTTCAAAACCAACTCGAAAGCCGCGGAACCGCGTTGATCACCTCGAGCGCGCACGATGAGGACTCCCAAGAATCCGATCAATACAAGGGTTCGTTGTTTACACACCACTTCAACTCCGGTTTGTTGGGGGCCGCCGATGAGTCGGGAGACGGGAAAATATCCTTGTTCGAGGCCTATGCCTATGCGTATGAGCAAACCATCAAAACCACGAGTCAAACCAGCTCCGGGACCCAGCACCCTACCTACAAGTTCGATATGCATGGCAAGGGCGAGATCACGATTACCGATCTGTCGGCAAAAAGATTGATCAAATCGTCATTGGTTTTCCCTTGGGCGGGGGAATTTCTGGTTTTTAAAAATGATGAGCACGGTGAGATTGTGGCAGAGCTGGTCAGTACGAAATCGGGGGGAAGACTCGTGTTGGAGCCTGGAGATTATTTCATTCGGGAGCGCAAAGCAAAGGAGTACCTACAAGGCTCGATGACCCTCGGAGCCGGCAATGAGCACTCGTTGACGGACTGGAAACCGGAACGGGTTGCCTATACCCGCATGGTTCGAAAAATGTCGTTCGATCTCGATCCGAGCCTGCGAATCGCTCATGGTCCGTCTGTCGGCTATCGATATCGGACCAGGATTCAAGAAGACATGGAGGCGATGCACATGTTTGGTCTAGGTTATCCCCTTCGCTTCCGTTGGTTTTCCGTCAATCCTGAATTGCGTATGGGACGCTTGCAGGTATCGAGCGAAGAGCAAAACCGCACGGTTTTCGAATTCGATCTGCTTTTCCAGGCGACCGCGACGAAAGATACTTCGTATGTAGGTTTCTCGGCCGGGATCCTGCTGGGGGGTGGTTATATCACGGTACATGACACCACCGATCCGCAAAACGATTATCGCCAGCATCACTTCGGTCTGATCTTGGGGGGTCTGGGCGCCGTCAAGGTCGATCTGCCATGGGATTTTTATTTACAAGCTGGCGTCGAATTGTTGAGTTATTGGATGAAACGCGAGACCCTGAAAAAAGAAGATAGATTTGTCACTCCGATGGCTTTTTCAGTCGGATTGACCCTCGGTAAGATGTTTTAGACCGCAGGCATCTTAGTGACACACCCGAGATCATTAGAGGTTGCAGATACTTGCGTTGCTTACACACTCGACGCACACGTCGTTGAGCCAGGCGCAACAGTAACCGTTGGGACAGGTTGGATCCGGTGGAGTGGTGCCGTATGACACATTGAAGTGAAAAAATGTCACATCGTCCTCATCCGCCTCGTTGGATAAAAACAAGGCGTGTATCTTGCCTCCATATTTGCTGTGCGAGCCCCGATCCCACACTGTAATTCCTTCCAATTCCTGTTTGCGTTTCCAGCCGACAAAAGGAATCCATCTGTCAGGGTCGTACTTGATGTTCATGCGACCGAGGGCATGCGCTTGTCTTGCGACGATATAAAAACGATAGATGCCGGTAAAGTTGCTGTCCTCGTCGCTGGCGTGATCCAACATGTAATACAAGATACCGTCGCTGTCGAAAGCTCCGCCTTGGTTCCAGACATCATTCCACCAGGATCCTTCGCTATGTCCCAGAGATCCAAAGTCCAAGTCGATTGAAAACAGATAAGAGAGTGTGTCCGCATCGCCGAAGTCGAGTTTGAATGTCTTGAGTTTGCGGTATTCACTGGTGGCATGCAATAATCCATTAACAGGATTGATAGCGACCCAACCCGATTTGTTTACGATGTTTTTGGGTAGTTTTCCGTATTTTTTATAATTCAGGTTTTCGTCCAAGACCAAGATGATAGAACCTACATCATCGCTCGATACGGCGATATACAATAGGCCCTTGTAAAAATCCATATCCCCGAAATGATTGTATGGTTTGAAAACCGAAGATTTGTCGTGCAGATCATCCAGGCTGAAGCTCTTGAGCTTGTCTTTGATGTTGTCTTTGTTGCATTTATAAATGCGGGTGGTTTTGCTCAGAAACCAGTAGTTGTTGCTGTGGGCGATGCCTTGGATGCCGTCGACATTGATTTCGTCTCCAAACTCGGAGTCGTCCGGGTCTTTTCCTTTTAAACTCATGCCTTTAGGTTTTCTCGATCCTCGGATTTCGATGGAGCTTATGGTGTTGTCGATGGAGGTGCCGTCCGAATACTCTAGGTTTGCCAGATTGTAATATTTTGTGGGGGACGAGTTTTCAGAAAACAATTTGTAGGAACCTTTGAAGTTGGAATGACGATATACAATGACCTCGTAACCAGGATATACATGAATGCTCGATATGCTGTCGTTGATGTTGGTTCCGTCACTCCATTTTTCATCGATTACGGCATCAGAAACCAAGTAATATTTTGCCGAGCCGCCCATGTTGGTATTCTTGGTTGTTTTGACTGCATAAGACGGCGCACCATAGGATACATCTCCTCCTTCGGCTCCCGGATAGATGGTATTGTTGTTTTCGCTGTTTTCGCTCGGCACGAATTCTTCCTCTTCGCCGACCCCCAGGTTGCATGCAGAGACCATCAGCGCGCAAATCAGGCCGTTAATCCCAACCTTCATCAATATGTTTCCCACCATCATGTGGTGCTCCTTTCAATAACGTTCTGATTGTAGAGATACTGTCGCTCGCATTACCTGCAGGGTTTCATCGGGCGCCGGCGTCAAACACCATTTCAAACAGATACAATATGCATCCGAGCGGGATAGATATGCATCTACCTTAAGATAGATTTTGAGATAGATTTTGGCTTTCATCATCCGGACGGATGGATGGTTTACGCAGGGGGGGATTTTTGATACATCTATGCATATCGAAGGAGGACCATATGAGGAGTCCCTTTTGTCGGACAGGCCTGGTTGTGGTTGCTGGGTGGATGCTTTTTGCATGCAGTCCGCAAGATCCGTATGTACCTCGACCGCTCGAAGCGTATTGGCCCACCCAAGGGTGGCGAAGCGCCGATCCCCGCGATGCCGGGTTGGACATCCGCCAAATCCGATCTCTCATCGATTACATCCGGGACGGCGATCAAGGGGTAGACAGTTTGTCCATTGTGCGGCACGGTTATTTGGTGGTGGATGCCTATTTTAACTCGTTTCATAAAGGACAACGTCATATTGTATACTCGTGCACCAAATCGGTGGTCTCAACCCTTATCGGCATCGCCTTGTCTGAAGGATACATCTCGGGGTTGGATGATAAAATGTTGGCTTTGTTTCAAGGCCGCAATATCCAAAACCTGGATGCAGACAAGCAGGCTATAGACCTTGAAGACTTACTCACAATGCAGGCCGGGTTGGATGCGCGTGACTCGTATCTGTACAATTGGGTCGGCCTGGAGGCGATGCACGCAAGCGGTGACGCGGTGCAATATGTGCTCGATCTGCCTATGGCAGAACCTCCCGGGGTGCGCTTCGAGTACACCAACGGAGTCTCTCATCTCCTTTCCGCATTGATCTTGGAGAAAACCGGTCGCAGCACACTGCAGTATGCAAAAGAAAGCCTGTTCGAGCCTTTGGGGATCACCGAGGTAGAATGGAGCGCCGATGAACAGGGCGTCAACTGGGGGTACAGTCATCTGTATCTGACGCCCCATGATATGGCCAAGCTGGGTTATTTGTTTCTTCGAGGTGGTTTGTGGGAAGATGCGCAAATCGTACCCGGTGATTGGATCGAAGCCGCCACCACCCGGCATACCGCCGGCACGCTGGTGGACGGATACGGTTACCAATGGTGGGTGGATAATACGGGATACTATCTGGCCCTGGGGTACAAGGGACAGTTTGTCATCGTTCTGCCCCGGCAAGATATGGTCGTGGTATTTACCGGATCAGAACCCGGCGCTTTCGACTTTGCCTTGTCGTTGATAGAAAGCCGGATTTTACCGGCAGCAAGTTGGTAGTGGAATGCAGGATGTTTTAATAAAATTTTTCATGACTTATCGGAAACAAAAGTGACGTTTTTTCTCTTTGTGGTACAATCTATGCAAAGAGCCCCGATTGGGTAATGTTTCGGGGAGGTTGAATCGGTGATAAGGTTGACACAACTTTCACCCTGGGGTAATCGTCTAGATATGAAGGTGTCAATGTAGATTTGGATCGAAACCTTGGCCAGACAAAGTCTTTTATTGGTAGATGGGGATCAAAAATCCCTACGGGTCATGGAAGTCAGCCTCCGGAAGGCGGGATTTTCCATTACGACGGCGGTGAATGGTGAAGACGCTCTTGAAAAAGTCGCCATATCTCCTCCCGACTTGGTGATTTCAGACACCAAAATGGATGTCATGGACGGGTATGCTTTTTGTAAAAAGCTCAAGTCCAAACCCGAATGGGCGGCGATCCCCTTTGTTTTCCTCACCAACCAGAAGGCCATCGAAGATAAAGTAAAGGGACTTGAGCTGGGGGTGGACGACTACTTAACCAAGCCCATTTACATCAAAGAGATCATTACCCGGGTCAAGATCTTGCTGCAGAAAAAAGAACGCGACACGATCCAGCATCGGGATCAAAAATCCCGATTCGCAGGCTCGCTCAATGATATGGGTGTGGTGGATCTCATCCAAACCATAGAAATTGGAAGAAAAACCGGAATCATTCACTTTAGCTCGTTGGACGCGGTTCCCAAAAAGGGAGAGGTTTTTTTCCGCAACGGCAAGGTCATCGACGCCAAGTTGGGAAAGCTCGAGGGTGAAAAAGCCGTATACCGCTTGTTGCTGTGGAACACCGGATCATTCGAGATTGATTTCCAGCATTCCCTTCGCCATCCAGACAAAATCAGCCTATCCAGTCAAGGATTGCTCATGGAAGGCATGCGCCGGGTGGACGAATGGGGCCGCATGCTCGAGCAGCTGCCCTCGTTGGAAACCATCTTTCAGGTTGATTACAACGAGCTGTCCGATCGGTTGAGCGAAATCCCGGATGAGATCAACGGCATACTCAAGCTTTTTGATGGTCGGCGCCAATTGATCGAGGTGGTGGACGAGTGCCAGTTTGACGATCTCGAAGCCTTGAGTATCATCTCGAAATTGTACTTCGAGGGATTAATCTACGATTCCGCAGAGCGGCAGGACTCCGAGCCGCCACCGGTCGAAGAAACCCAAGCCGGCAATCCGTCTCAGGGAGCGGCAAACCTGGAAGATGCAGAAAGTCGGCGGGATGATCATGAAGGCATCCAGTCGGCGGCACCAGTTGAGCAGCCAGACGATGGATCGCCGCAAACCGAACAAGAGTTTGTTCGTGGGGATTTCGTCGAGAAATCCGAAGAGCAATACGACAAAGCCATAAGCCGGGTGCCGTCATCTAAAGATATATTTTCGGGAGTTCCGGGATTCGAGACCGTTGACCAGGAAGACGAACCGGGGTCCTCAGACCCGGCTTGCCGGCAAAACGAGTCAGAGACACACGAATTTGATAAAGAAAGTCCGCGTGGGATAGAAGAAAAAGCGTTCTCGGATCAAGGTCGATCGTTGGAGATCGAGCCGGCGAGCGAGATCGAGCCGACGCCGGTTTCGCTGGGAGAAAAGCCTCTGATACTCGAGAAAAACCAGGTCGTATCACAAGCTCCTGCCCGGTCGTTGGATCCATCGGTTTCCAATGAGATCGTTGAAGATATGCTCAACTTGATGCATCCTCGCACCAGGTCCCCGACTCCCTCGGGGCAAAACACAGTCGGCCGAAATGACAAAGAGCCTCAATCCCTACACAATGCCCGCCAGCCGGCGGTTCGATCGACTACCGGCCGTCGCAGTGGGCTTGTCTGGATTGTGTTGATTGTCGTCGTGGGAGCCGGGCTCGGTTTAGGTGGGTGGTTTTTTTGGCAGAAAAAAAACTCAAAAGAAACTCCGCAGTCGATCGATACAGAAAAACCGAAGCCGGATGCCCAAAAACCAACCGGAGCTCAACCCGGCACATTGTCCGAGGGTACCAAGGCCGGATTGCAATCTGGGGAAACTAACGACCAGGCTGCTTCAGAGTCATCCGCCTCGGGTTCGAGCCCGGACGGAGCCGATGAAGACCTTGAAGAACGCATTGCTTCGAAAAACATAAGAAAAAACAAGGCAAAAACCCTTTCGGAGGTGCAAGACCAATCGGGTGCGCATGGCGCGGCCGACGCTACCCAGATCGAAGAAAAAGACTTGCAAACCGAAGGAGATACACAGTCGTCCGAGAGTGCAAACGAAGAACCGGTGGTGTCGAACAAGCTCGTGCAGATTACGAAGTATTCGTCCCTGTACATCAAAAATCTGCAAAAAGGTCAAAAACTCTATAAAGAAGGCAAGCTCAAGGCGGCCCTGGCGGCATTCAATAAGGCTTTGGAAGTCAATCCCGATGGTGTGGCCGCGCTTGTGGCCGCGGCCAACGTACACTTCGAAATGGATCGCAACTTCAAAGCCGTGGAGCTGGCCGAGAGAGCCGTTGTATTGGAGCCCAAAAACGCCACCGCGCATTTGACTTTGGGCTCTATATATCAAACCATGGGATACAACAAAAAAGCTGTTCGTGCATATCGTGCTTACCTCAAGCTCAAACCGACGGGTCCTTATGCCGCGGATGTAAGGATTATCTTGAGAAGCCTCATGCGTAACCGGGAATGAAAGAAAGCGGCACATCATTGATGATGCGAGTGATGGGAATAGAATCGTCCTGCGACGAGTGCAGCGCCGCGGTGGTTCAGGATGGCGCGACTCTGTTGGGGCAAACCGTGGCTTCACAGATCGCGGTTCATGCTCCTTACGGTGGTGTGGTGCCCGAACTGGCTTCGAGAGATCACATCCGCTCCATTGTATCCGTGGTGGATGACACGCTCCGGCAGGCCGGATTGAGCTTGTCGGATATAGATGGATTCGGTGTGACCGCCGGACCCGGGTTGATTGGTTCCTTGCTGGTGGGTGTACAAATGGCCAAGAGCTTGGCCTGGTGTCTGAAGAAACCCTTGGTGGCGGTCAATCATCTGCATGCGCATTTGCATGCGATTTTCTTGGAACGCGAGGTGGCCTATCCGCATTTGGGGTTGGTGGTCTCGGGTGGTCATACCAGCACGTTTCGTGTCGATGGTTTGGGAAAGATTCGTCCCATAGGACAAACCCTCGATGATGCTGCGGGCGAGGCATTTGACAAGGTAGCCAAGTTGTTGGGCCTGGGATATCCGGGCGGGGTGGCCATCGAAAAGGCCTCCCAAGGTGGTGATTGCAATGCGATTCGTTTCCCCAGACCTCTGCCGGGTCGAAACCCCAATTTCAGCTTCAGCGGTCTGAAAACCGCGGTGGCCGTTTGGGTGCGCAACAACGGCTTGCCCGGTAAAGAACAGATAGCTGACTTTGCGGCCAGCTTTCAAGAGGCGGTGGTAGACAGCCTGGTGAAAAAAACCATCACGGCAGCCCGCAAGGAAAGGCTTCGAAGAATCGTTGTCTCGGGCGGCGTTGCGGCCAACCGGCGCTTGCGGGACAAGATGTTGAGGCACGCCGGGCAGTACGAAATAGAAACCCATTTTCCCTCCATTTCTCTGTGTACGGACAATGCAGCCATGGTGGCCACACTGGCGAGCGAGTTGCTTCGCGCCGGGCGCAACGACGGACTCGATTTGGATGCCAATGCGGGGCTTGGATGGCACCCGGCATAAATATCAACAAAATACTAAAAAAGTACGGGCTGCGTCCCAAATCGCAGTGGAGTCAAAATTTCCTGGTTGATCCGGAAGTGATGGAAGCGATTGTCGAAGCCGCGAACGTGGAAGAGCATCCCTTGGTGATTGAGTTGGGCGCCGGTCTGGGCGTGTTGAGCGCCATGTTGGCGGCCCGAGCGGAAAAGGTCGTTGCGGTCGAAAAAGATCGGGATCTCGTCGGTGTGCTCAGGGCCGAGTTTGCCTTGGATCCGGTTGTGGAGGTGCTGGAAGCCAACGCCGCCAAGTTGGACTATGCTGATATCGTCAAAAGATTGGGACAACGCCCGGTCGTGGTCGGAAATTTACCCTACCATATGGCCACCCCCATTTTGTTTCACCTGCTTACATACCGCGATGTTCTGGCGGATTGGATTTTGATGTTTCAAAAAGAGTTTGCGGATCGCTTGTCGGCCCAACCTGGCAGCCGCACGTATGGGGTTATTTCGGTGCTGTTCTTTCCGTATGTCGAAGTGGAGCCTGTTTTGGAAGTCGCGCCCGAGGCCTTCTATCCACCCCCCAAGGTGCGCTCGAGCGTGCTGCGTATCAAACCCTGCGCCACACCCAGGTTGGCGATCCGGGACGAATCGGTCTTCAAGCAAGTTGTCAAGGCAGCCTTTGGACAAAGAAGGAAAAAGCTTCGCAATGCCCTGCTTGCGGTGTACGAAAGGCAATTGGGCAAGCACAGTGTCGATCGGGCCATGCGCTCGGCGGGTGTGGATGCGAGCCGGCGGGCCGAGGAGTGCTCGGCAGAGACATTTGTGCGTTTGTCCCACGCTTTTTGTGATCTCGGATGTGGACACAGTCCGAGTGCAACCGTTCACCCGGGGTAGCGATGACTCTTTCGATTTCTGCGGAACTCGCGGGCTTACAAACAGTCAAACAACGATTGTTTGTAAGCCCTGCTCAGACAAGTCCTCGAAATCTCACGAGTCATCGCTACCCCGGGTGAACGGTCACGTCCGAGTCGTCAGTAGCCGCGACTTTTTACCGTCGTGAGCAAAGTCTGCATGTGTTGGTTGACGTAACGCTGAAACTCGGCTCGATCCAATTGCATTTCGTTGAGAATATCATCAAAGATCTCGTCAAAACCTTTGAGCTTTTGCTTGCGTAGTTGTATCGCGATTTTCAAAAGGGCCGCCTGGTGCATCCTATCCAGCCTTCCTGCCGATCCGGACATGTTACACCTCCCAAGGGTATGTAGCGTTGTTCCCGGTGCCGTATCCATGGTTTGAACATCGAAATCTATACTATAATACATTACCATACAATACATGAAACAAACCAGGTGATTCGAACGGTCGGTACGATTTTGAAGCAGTCCGTTCTATCCAACCAAGG
>JBFFBT010000020.1:0-33845 GCA_041560255.1 Myxococcota bacterium
CGGCATTGGCATGGGATCAGGGCGCTGACCTCAACCAGGCCCGAAAAGTTTATCTTTCGGTCTTGCAGTTGGATACCTACCATGCGAAGACCTTGTTTCGACTGGGTCAATTGGAATACGATGAGGAAAATGACCAGGAAGCCAAAAAGTACCTGGAGCGTTTTCTGGCTACTCAGCCCAAGGGCGTCAATGCAAAACAGGCGATACAGTACTTGAAAGAGATCGAAGCCAATCTGGCGCGATATCATCGGTAGAAGATGACCATCGAAGGGAAATTTATCGTAATTGAAGGTATCGACGGTGCGGGCACCACCACACAATCGAAGCTTTTGGTGGACTGGCTGCTCGACAAGGGCATCCATGCAGTCTGGACTAGTGAACCGAGCAACGGACCGATAGGTGTTTTGATCCGCCAGATCTTGTCCGGGAGGATGGTGGTAAGAACACCCGATGGCGCGATCCAAACATTTCACAACGATGTCATGGCCTTATTGTTTGCAGCCGATCGGATGGATCATGTATGCACACGTATCGACCCAGTCGTGCGACAGCAACATGTAGTGGTTTCGGACAGATACTATCATTCCAGTTTGGCATATCAGACGCTGGTGGGGGATCCTGACTGGATTTTGAAGTTGAATGCCCATGCCCGCATTCCGGCTGTTACGTTTATTTTGGATGTGCCCGCAGATTTGGCACAGGAGAGGAGGAGTAGGGCGGGTCGTGGTATGGAAGAAATGTATGAAGACCTTACGACCCAGCAAAAAGTGCGAGCCGCTTATTTAGGTCTTAAAGAACTGCTCCCCGATCAAGAAATCGTTGTGATTGATGCAAGCGGCGATATCGATTCGGTTCACCGGATTATTGCTGACCGGCTTGCATCAGAGTTTGGTTGGATTTGACGAACGGTTTTTCCTGGTGGTTTGTTTTTTGGATCCTATTGTGCTCATCCACCAAGACGACCTTAGGCTCGTAAGTGCGGGCTTCCTGATCGCTCATTTGTGCAAAAGTCGCCAGAATTACGCGATCACCCGGATGAACCAAATGGGCCGCAGCACCGTTGATACAGATGGTGCGGCTGCCTCGTTCACCCGGTATGATATAAGATACCAAGCGGGCTCCGTTGTTCACATCCCAAATATGAATCTCTTCTCCCGATAGCATGTCGGCGGCATCCAAAAGATCTTGATCAATCGTAACCGAGCCTTCGTAGTCGATATCCGCGTGGGTGACAGTCGCCCGGTGGATTTTTGATTTAAACATAAAGCGCTGCATCGACAAGCCTCCTGTTTGCTTGTTTCGTTTTTTCGAAGGCTCGCTGTTCCGAGAGATGAAGGTGAGACACGTTCACCCACCGGTCCTGGTCGCATCATGGATCCAGGCGCGGCCTCGGGTTAATCAACCAACTTTGCTTTCAGTGTCGTGGCCTTCCCAGTAAACATCCAAATCATTCAGGCTAGACCCGACCAAAACCATCTTAACTTCGAGTCTAGTGACAGTGCTTTTATCTTGTCAAGTCTTAATTTTATACTTGTTGTAGTTCTTGTTGAAGATAAGAAAATCTACATTTCATTTGATCTTTTTTGGGATCAGAGAGGACTTCTTGTATTGGTTCTACAGGCTTGCGGGAAAAAGATAGTTGCTCTGAAGGCGGCTGAGGTGTACATTGGGTCAAATGGTTGAAAACGGAAAAAATACGTTCGAGCCCAGGGGAGATTTAAGGCGTTTCGTGCTTGCAGACCTGCTCATTCAGATCTTTGAACGCAGACTCTCTGCCAGAATGCACGCCCAAAGTGATCAGGGAGTCGCCTGGATTCAGTTTCAAGGGGGTTTTCCGGTTGCCGTGCAGGTTGCCAACGCCGAGTTGAATCTGGGCATGATCTTGCGCGAGAATGGCTCTCTTGATGATCAAGAATTTAATGCGTATTTGATGCAGGTAGCCAAAAAAGGGAAAAGCCATCTAGAGGTTTTACTGGAAATGGGTGTCGCTCAGGAGCAAGTCGACCGTGGTTTGGCGACACAGTTGATCCGGCGGATTAACGAGCTGTTCAGTTGGCATGCGGGTACCTATTGGTTTGAAGAGGGTGGTTTCGAGTCTGAGAATCCGATCAAAACGAAACAGAGCCCGTTTGAGCTGGTATACAACGGAATAAAAAACGCATACCAAGAAGAGGACTTGGAAGTGTTCATGCAGCAACGGCTGGCAGGTCGAACCATACGGGTATCTCAACCGGTTCAAAACATAATGGCCCAGTTGCAATTGCCGGATGAAGAGGGAGATGACATCGGTTTACTTGCAGAGTTCAGGTCGGTAGATGCATATCTCGAAAAGGCCAAGTCAGGGACCAACGCCGCCTTGTTGTTGCTCTTTATTCTTGATAGATGCGGGCTTTTGGATCTGGGCGACAAGGGTGCGGCAAAGCCCATCGAATCTGCGGCGGAAGAAGCAGCCGATTCTCTTGAAAACGGACACTCGGCAAACGAATTGCCGGACGCAAACCAACAGGATGTAGTTATCCAAAAGCTGCGTCAGGATCTCAAAAGTAAGGTGGAGCAGATCAAGGAAAATGATCTCTTCGGATTGTTGGATACTACACCTCAAGCTGATCTGGAAGAGATCAAGAAATCGTTTGTCAAATTGACCAAAAAGTACCATCCGGATCGCGTCGTTGCTTTCTATGACCAAGATCTGCAAAACGTTTGCAGCTTTGTATTTGGGAAAATCAGCGAAGCCTACGCGCTTTTGTCCAATCCGAAAACCCGATCCGCCATGGTCAGGGAGGCGCATATCAAATCTGATGGCAGAATTGATCCGGATCCGGAAGAAGCCTTGTTGGAGTATGAAAAAGCCCGCGTGTATCTCAACAAGAAAAACCCCGCGCAGGCGGCCGAACATTTTTATTTGGCCAGCCGTCTCAATCCCGACAAGGCGGATTACCGGGCTCATTATATTTGGTATGATGCATTCAGCAATCTCAATCCTCCCAAGGAGAAACTTTTACAGGCCAAGCAACAGTTGTCGAATCTTTTTCATGATATGCCGGGCAATTTTTACGTAAACCGGTACCTCAGCCTCCTGTTCAAGAGACTCGGCGATGAAGCGGGGTATGCGAAGCATCTGAAGAAAGCCAATTACATCAACCCCAACGATATTGAGACTGCCAGAGAATTGCGATTGTTGAATCTTCGTAAAGAAAAGCAGTCCAAGCGTGGCGGCCTGTCGTTGTTCAAGAAATCCAAACGGTAAAGTCCGAGGTGTCTGAGGTCATTTCAATCTGGAGAAGAGTACTTCTATCGATATCATCATCCCATTCCGGACCAAGAAAATTTATGCAAAAGCCACCTCGCAAATTTCGTTGGTATAAAGCGATTCCGCTTGATTTGAGCCGGTACTTTGTCTAGCATGAGTCGTGGCTCGGGGTGCCGGGCAAATGGTTTGTCCGGCTGAGAAAACACCCGTGGAACCTGATCCGGATTATGCCGGCGTAGGGAAGCAATTTCGTGAAAAAAGAAAAATCACAAACCGTAAAAATCCAATTCAATGGAAAGATGGTGGACATTCCTGCAGGTTGCAGCATGGATCAACTGGCCGACCGGTTGGGAATCTCTCTCGAAGGCACGGCGGTCGAGCTGAATGGGATGGTCTTGTCCGCAGGGCAATATTCCGAGACGATCTTGGTTTCTGGAGACTGTCTCGAATTGGTACGTTTGGTGGGTGGAGGATAAAGATGAATGCATCGAACCAAGAAGATGGTTGGCAGGTAGCAGGAAAACGTTTGTTTTCACGCCTATTGCTTGGAACGGGTAAGTTTTCTTCTGCCGAGGTCATGCAGCGGGCGCTTTTGAGCTCGAGGTGTGAGGTGGTGACCATGGCGCTGCGCAGGGTCGATATGACGGATAGGGCGGATCCCATCCTTTCGCATGTGGACACCGGTCGGTATATATTGTTGCCCAATACATCCGGGGCCAGAGACGCCGAGGAGGCCGTAAGGCTTGCCCGCCTTGCCAGGGCGGCCGGTCAGACCGACTGGATTAAATTGGAAGTAACCCCGGAACCCAATCATCTCTTGCCGGATCCGGAGGAAACTCTCAAAGCGGCTCGTATATTGGTAGACGAAGGATTTATGGTACTGCCGTATATCAATGCGGATCCGGTGCTGGCCCGCAAGCTCGAGAAGATCGGATGCGCTACCGTCATGCCGTTGGCGTCCCCGATTGGTACCGGAAGGGGATTGAAGTGCAAGGATCAAATTGAGCTGATTATCGAGCAATCCGAAATACCTGTAGTGGTGGATGCAGGGCTGGGTCTGCCGTCGCATGCCGCCGAGGCGATGGAGCTTGGTGCTGATGCCGTTTTGGTCAACACGGCGGTTGCGGTGGCTGAGGACCCTGAGCGCATGGCGATGGCTTTTCGCTTGGGGGTCGAAGCCGGCAGGCATGCGTATTTGGCCGGAGCGGCCGGTGAAAGCATGAAAGCTCAAGCCTCTTCGCCCTTGACGGGTTTTCTGTCGGAAGAGCTCAGATGAACTATTTTACGAACAAGGTATCCAAGCTCGATCGCAGATCGATCGAAGCAAGGATGCAAGCCGTCACCTCCAGGCAGGTTAGAGGCGTTTTGCAGTCGAATAGAGTATCGATTTCAGCGGCGCCTATCTTGTTTTCGCCCGCAGCCGGGCAATTTTTGGAGCCCATGGCGCAGATGGCCCGCAGGCAGACCCTCAAACGCTTTGGTCGAACCATCACACTCTATACACCCATTTACCTTTCAAACCATTGTGTCAATCAATGCGCGTATTGTGGATTTGCGTCCGGTCGGGCGATACGACGAAAATTGCTCAGCGTCGAGGAAATTGAGTCGGAGGCCGAATCGCTCTTCCAACAGGGAATCCGCCATATTTTGTTGGTGACCGGAGAAGCGCCACATAGATATGGTTTGGATCGAATATGCGAAGCGGCCGGGATACTGAGAAAAAAGGCTGCCAGCATTTCGGTCGAGATTTTTCCTTCTGAATTAGATGGATATCGCAGTCTCATTTCCAGTGGAGTAGATGGATTGGTTTTGTACCAAGAAACCTATCTTCAAGATGTGTATGCGAGCCAACACCTATCCGGACCTAAAAGAAATTTCGAAAGAAGGCTGATGGCCATGGAGGCTGCGGGCGAAGCCGGATTTCGTTCTTTGGGGATCGGCTCGTTGCTGGGTTTGTCTCCGCCTCGCTTGGAGGCTTGCTATTTGGCGTACCACGCCCATCACCTTACCCAGACGTATCCACAGGCCAGAATAGCCATAAGCTTTCCGAGGTTGAGACCGGTCGAAGGGGGTACCCCGATTTTGCATGCCGTGACAGATCGGGATCTGGCGCAACTCGTCATAGGTATGCGGTTGATGTTTCCGGATGCCGAGCTGATTTTATCCACCCGCGAATCGGCTGGTTTGAGAGACAGTCTCTTTCAGTTGGGAATTACCAGAATGAGCGCCGGATCGAAAACCGTGCCGGGGGGTTACACCGATCGATCGGCGGATCAAAAGGCCGGTCAATTTCAAGTTGATGACGATCGGTGTATACAACAGATCATGCAGGCCATCCAAAATAAAGGTTATGATGTAGTTTGTAAGGATTTTGATACCGCATTTGTAGGCGATGGTTTACCGTCATGAGTGAATTGAGAAAATCACGGCTACGTGCATTGGCCGAGATCGATTTGTATCCGGTTACCGGACAAGAGTTTTCGAGAGGCCGAAGCAGCCTGCAGATCATCGAGGCGGTTCGAGAAGCCGGATGCAAAATCGTTCAGCTCAGGGAGAAAGGTTTATCCAAACGGGTCCTGTATGAGGTAGCGAAACAAGCTCGGGAAATTACATCCGATATGCTGTTGATTTGCAACGACCACCTGGATATCGCACTTTCGGTCGGGGCCGATGGTGTTCATTTGGGACAGGATGATTTTCCCGTTGATGCAGCCAGAAGGCTGGCCCCGGACCTCATCATCGGAGCCAGCAGTCACAATTTACAGCAAGCCTTGGAAGCACAACGCCTGGGGGCTGATTATGTCAACCTCGGCCCTGTTTTTGCGACCAATACGAAAACGCTTGGCGCGGCTCCTTTGGGCGTAGATCTGGTAAGAGAGATTGCCGGTCATTTGACGGTGCCCTATACCGTGATGGGTGGGATAGGCCTCAAAAACCTGGATGATTTGCTTTCTGTAGGAGCGGGAAGGGTTGCGGTGGTTACCGCGGTAACCCAGGCATCCGATCCTCAAAAGGCTGCCTATGAGCTACGAGCCCGCATATGTTCGAACCATCCGAAAGTCTTGTAGAGAATCTGGAGGATCATATGACATCAAAAAACATATGGCTTGGCTGTATGGTATTTATTCTGCTTATAAGTTGTTGTCATCAAAACCAAACCAACCTATATCCCGTCATGCGGCCTGACGAATCCGGGTATTTAAAAGTATCCCAGCTGCATGAAATTGCCTGGGAGGTAGGGGGTAACCGATCCGGGCCTACGGTAATTGGATTGCATGGGGGACCTGGAGGTGGGATATCCGACGCCATCCGGCGCTTTTTCGATTCGAGCCGATTTCGCATCGTCTTGTTCGATCAACGCGGTAGCGGAAGGAGTAAACCGAAAGCCGAGTGGAGGGAAAACACCACCCAGGATCTGATAGAAGATATTAATCGGCTTCGTGAGCATCTCGGTATTACGGGTAAGGCCATCATTTGGGGAGGATCGTGGGGATCGACCCTGGCTTTGGCGTATGCGGAAAAACACCCCGATAAGGTGGCGGGTTTGGTTTTGAGGGGGGTTTTTCTTGCTCGGAAGAAGGAGATCGATCATTTTTATCATGGGGGAGCGGCGGGGTTTTTCCCAGAAAACTTCAAGCGCCTGCAGGCATTGCTTCCACATCCCGAACGCTTGGATTATCCCAGTCAGCTTTTTGAAATGACCCAGAGTCAAGATGAGCACATCCGCCGAAAGGCGATTTTAGGCTGGGCGGGATACGAAATAAGGATGGCGTCTATACAGATGAGCGATGAGCAATGTGATCAGATCCTGCAATCATACGATTTTACCGCTTTTTCCGTATTGGAAAACCATTATATGAAATCCGGATGTTTTCTCGAAGAAGGCCAGTTGCTCGACGAAGCAGATAAGATCAAAAACATCCCGACCTACATCGTCAACGGCCGGTACGATATGATTTGTCCGCCGGCGAGCGCGATGGAGTTGGCATCCAAATTAGACAATGTCAAGCTGGATATCGTCGAGGCAGCCGGACACAGCTACTACGAGCCGGCCATAGCAAACGCATTGATTCGAGGCCTCGACTGGGTTGCAAAACAGGTTCAAAAAGATTGAGCTTGGTAATACCAGGTCTGTGTTGATGCCTATACTCCCCGTGCACAAAACGCTTTCTATCTTTCCGCAAATCTACCCCAACGTTGCATATAACGATGTATTGAGAGCGCACGAAATTCGCTGACTACAACAAAATGTGTGCATATATTTGATTGAGCCGGGATTTAACTTTTTGTGGCTTTTGGAAACAATGTCATTCTGGCATGCTTTAAGCCAGAATGTATAATTTTAACAATGGATCCTGGATAGAATCTATCCAGGATGACGGCATTTTATGCAACTGGCGAGTCTATTTTGGAAAAGAGTGAAAAAAACACTGAAAACCTTTGGCGGGGGCTTCAGGCTAAAGAATTTTTTTAGGAGTTAATCGAATCGGCAAATCCAATAAAAATGTTGCCCCAAGACCCAAACCTTGGCTTTCGCAGGTCAGGACGGCTCCGATTTCTTTGGCCGCGTTGGCGCTGAAATGCAGGCCGAAACCATGACCGTTTTTCTTGGTTGTGAATCCGAGATTGAACATCGATTTCACTAGCTCTTTTGAAAAGCCCACTCCATTATCGCTTACGCTGATTTGCACCCGGTCCAAATCGATCTTTTTGGTATGAATGTTGATGGTTTTTTGTGTCGCGGTATGATCCAGGACCGCTTGTTTGGCGTTTTGAAGCAGGTTGATCAAAATTTGGGTCAGGCGATGCCGCTCGGTGTAAAGTGTGGGAATGGATGTCGATGCGTATCGTATCTGAATGTCTTGTTCCGGATCGTGAAGGCCGACAAACTCGATGGCGGTTTTTACGATATCGTCTATCGATACGTTTTCTAAAAAAAATGGGCCGGTCGCGTAGCGTTGCTGGGCGGTCATAATGGTGTTGACTTTGCTGAGATGAGACATGACTCGGTCGATTTCCGAGATAATTTTGGTTTTACTCTGTTCCATGGTATCGCCCAAAAGGGTTAGGAATTCGGCTGCCATTTCACTTCGATTGCCCTTGCTCGAGGCGTGTTCGGGTTTGGATTCTTTTCGGATTATGCTGGCAATGTCTTTGAGACGATAGGTTTTTATGCCGGCGGCGGTTTCTCTCAAGACACCGGCGGATACGTTGACCGAGTTGAGCGCATTGCCGACATTGTGGAGCAGGTTGATGGCGATTTCCGCCATGCCGGCCTGATGGGATACCTGTAAAAGCTGTTGTTGGGTTTCCTTGAGGGTTTGGTGACTCGTTTGTAAATCTCGGTGCGCCAGCTCGATTTTGTGTTTTTGTTCGCTGATTTGTTGGGTTCTTTCCGTGACGATTCTTTCGAGTCGTCTTTTGGCGGTTCGAAGCCGCCAGGATAGAACATGCCAGCCCAAGAGAAAAACACCTGTAGTGATGAGCACCAAGCCGAAGACGGCCCAGGTAGATTTGAACCAGGGCGCCTTGATCCGAAATGTGAATGAAGTCTTTCGACCCAAATCACCCCGGGGGGATTTGGCCTGAACCCGAAGCTTATAGGATCCGTCCGGAAGGTTGGTATATTCTTTGTAGGCATTTGGGCTCCAAGTGCTCCATCCGGAGTCGAAACCAACCAGTTGGGTTCGAAACAGATTGGTCTGCTCATCCATGTAAACGGGAGCCGCAAACTCGAAGGATATGGTGTGATGTCCATATGGAATCTCCCAGAGGGGCTGGCCGATGCGATTCGATCGGGTCGATCCGGTGTATTTAGTGTCAAAGCGCCAATCGAGACCCGGTGGGTTTCGGAGAAAGTCGATTGGTTTACCGTTTAGATTGACCCTTTGGATAAGAGTGTAAAAATCGTTTGTGTCTCCACTGTCTGATGCAAGGTCATAGCGCAGAAGAGCACTGCCTGCGAATATCCAAATCACCCCGGTGGGCTCGACCCAAGCATTTTGGAACTCGCCGAAGATTTTCTTGAACGGGAGCGGGTTCCAATTGTTTTCCAGGCCGGGTTGGCTGGATTGCATCGCAAGCAAACCCATACCTTCATGGCTTACAACCAATAGCTGGTTTTGCCGGTATGGGTATATAGCCTGGACGGTTGTTTTGTTTTTGTAAAATCTTTCGGCAAAGCTGGTTTCCGGAACGAAGCCAAAGGGCTTGGTTCGACCGGGTAGTTCTTCGGTGCGATAGATGCCCTGACGGGTACTGATGAGAATGCGACCATGTGCCGACCAGGCGATGCAATTGTCCAAATGGGGTAATCCATCGGCCGTAGTGTAATGATCGACGGTCAAGTCTTTTGGATTTTGGGGAGACAACCGGACATGGAACAAACCATTTGTTTCGGATGATATCCACAAATTTCCTGCTTGATCAACCGTGTGGGGAAAATGGACCGAGTTGGATGGGCTGGTTATCTGGTCGAGCTTTGGCGCATGCAAGGGTACAAATTTTCCCGGAAGGATATCGGGTGAAACCTTTCGGGTTTGCTTGGAATGAGCTTCCCACTTGAGCAGGGTGTATTTGGCCGTACGAAGTCCGACAATAATATGATCGGGCATTGAATCGCTTCGACCGATATATGTAATGACCGTGTCAAAACGGCCGCCTTCGACTTCTCGAATCCTATCACCTTGTATAATAAAAATACCATTGTCGCTGGCAGAAAACAATATGCCCTTGAAGGTAAAAAGGATCTGGGTTTGATGGTTCGTGCCGATTAAAGGCCGGAAAAAGGCCCGGCCGTACTCGGTGGTGTCTTCTTCGTAGTCCAACATGAATGGACCTTGGATGCTGGCCGCGTATAACACCCCGTTGTAACGGCTTATGACATCGGGAGGTTCTTCCAAACCTTGAAACTTTGTAAACATTGAAACGGAAGAAAACACATCGATGCGATCGATACCCCGGCTCGTTACGGTCCATAGTTGTTTGTGCTTATCGAGCCACAGGTTGAAGATCATGTTGGATGTCAATCCGCTTTGGGTGTTGATGATCCGCATCAAACGGCCGTCTCTATGCAGGATGGCTACTCCGTTTCGAAGTGTTCCGATGGCATAGAGCTCATCGGACAATTGTATGCCGCAATAGATATAATTCTTATTGAGAAAGCTCGCGAGAGGGCTTGAGATAGGTGTCAATATCGGTTGGACCGAATCCGGGTGATCCAGATCTGTTCCGGATTTGGTCTTCTGGGTGAGATCGATGTGGAATAGGCCGATCATTTCGCTTGCCACCAATATACCACCTGATCCGTGAGCCAACACGACGCTTCGGCCGGCATGATTTCTTGAGAAACGCGCATCGATAAAGGATGCTTCGACGCGGCCCTGGTCGACAAAGCTGAAGCGACCATTCAATCCCAAGACTACCACCCGATCACCCACTGAAAAACCCTTCAAGTTGTTGTTGCAGGCAAGCGTGCTGAGTTTGTTTTCGTGCCATCGAAACACATGGCTTTTTGCAACAAAATAGACCCCGTGGGATGTGGGGTGAATGCTCCAAATATCAGTAAATGGCTCGATGTTTCGTGCCAGACGCTTGCTGAGGGATACATAACGGGTTCGACCGGTTGGGTCGAAAACCAAATAACCGAACTCACCTACCGAACCTGTATAGACGGTTCCGGCCGCGGATACAGCCAAAGAACGCACCCGTGAGTGGTTGGCCGTCGGAACGACCTGCCAACGGCTGCCGTCATAGAGGATGATGCCGTTGTCGTTGCCGAAATACATCATACCGACAAGATCCTGGGTAACGGCCCAGATGCGTGGATCTCCATGAAAGTCATTGGGTGAGTAATTGTGTACCGGTGGAGCACCAAGCTCGATGCGCGGTTTTTGGGGATGGTTGTCATGAAACAAGGTTGCGGAATGAGCTGCCTGGAGATTGAGCAACCCAATCAGCATCCATGGAAGTGACAGCTTCGATCGTAAAACAACATTCATCGATACAGGTACTTCCCCCTCGATCGTTCATTGAAACTCGTTCAATTATGGCAGTTTTTTCATCCGACTTCAACAGAATCACACTCGGGGTTCGAGTGTGATAAAAAATTCGGTGGATCGATGATTTTGTATTTAACATTTTATGGTATTTCGTGTTACTACATGGTTCGAAATGAAACAAGCTGACTATGCAAAATTTTCCTTGCAGGTTGATTTAAAAAAAACAGCTTCGCGTTACACACATTATGTAGGGAAACAAATCATATTGTTGTTTGGACTGTTGGTTCTTACTTTCTGGGTAGCAGTGTTTGCAATTGCAGAAGGAGTCTATGAGATTTCAATGAAAGATTTGCTGGGGGTTTTGACGGGCCGGATAAGTGGGCATGCCGCCACGGTAATTTGGTCTCTGCGGCTTCCGAGGGTTGTTGCAGCGATGGTTTGTGGAGTGGGTTTGTCGTTGGCCGGTTTGGGTGTCCAGTCTGTGTTGAAAAACCCGCTTGGCTCTCCATCCACGTTGGGTATCAGTCAGGGGGCGGGGTTTGCTGCAGCGGCATCCATCGTGTTCTTTCGAGCTCAGGTTGTTTCGGTTGCGATGTTTGCATTTTTGGGCTCCGTATCGGCGGCGGTTGTCATTTTGTTGTTGACCAAAGCACGCAGGCTTTCTCCCGAAACAGTGGTGTTGGTCGGCGTGCTGTTGTCGGCGTTGTTTTCGTCCGCCACCACTCTGATTCAATTTTTTGCAGATGAAATGCAGCTATCCATGGTGGTATTTTGGACATTTGGGGATGTGGCCAGATCGAGTTGGAGTGAGATTGGGATTGCCGCGGGAGTTGTTTTGCCCATGTCTCTTCTTATCGCGTATCTGCGGTGGGATCTCAACGTGCTGAGTTCGGGCGAAGAATGTGCTCAGGGTCTTGGGGTAAATGTCGAGACATTGAGGATCTTGGTGCTGGGGGCGGTTGCGTTGGTGGCGGCCGTGGTTACTGCCTTTCATGGCGTCATCGCATTTGTGGGCTTGGTGGCTCCGCATATGGCCGGACGGCTGGTTGGAAAAGCGCAGGCTTTGCTCATGCCGTTTACGTCGGTATTGGGCGCCTTGTTGCTGTTGTCTGCGGATACGCTCGGTAGGATGCTGATAGGATCCGGTGCGCTGCCTGTCGGCGTAGTGACTTCTTTTTTGGGAGCGCCGTTGTTTTTTTATTTGCTTATGCGGAGAATGCGATGAAGCTGGAAGTGTCGGAGGTGGGATTTGCGTACCGGCGGGTTTTAGTATTGTCCGGTGTGAATTTTACATTGGAGAGCGGGCGTGTCTTGTGTGTTTTGGGTCCCAACGGTGCGGGAAAATCGACTCTGCTCAAGTGCATCAACCGAATTATTCGACCCCAAGTAGGATGTGTCATGGTTGATGATCTCAACGTCTTATCTATGCGCCGCAAAGAAATTGCGAAACGAATCGGTTATGTAGCCCAGAGTCACTCCGAAAATGAAGTGAGTGTATTCGAAGCGGTTCTCATGGGAAGAAAACCGCATATTCGATTTTGCATGAATGCGAATGATTATCGGATGGTCGAAGATATCCTAAATACCGTTGGTATTGGTCACTTGGGTATGCGCTCTTTCAACGAATTGAGTGGGGGAGAAAAGCAAAAGGTTGCCATAGCCAGAGCATTGGCGCAGGAACCAAAAATTCTTTTATTGGATGAGCCGACCAGCCACCTGGATTTGAAAAGCGGCCTGGAGATTTTAAAGCTCGTTCGCCGTCTGGTACGCGGGCAGGCGCTTTGTGCGATCATCGCCGTTCATGATCTGAACATGGCATTGCGGTTTGCAGATCAATTGTTGTTTTTAAAAAACCATCAGATTCATGCGTTGACGGAAAACAGCCGGGTCGATTCAGAGACCATACGGCAGGTCTATGACATCAATGTGGTGCTGCAGGAAGTTTGCGGGCAAATCGTTGTGGTTCCGTTGTAAGACCGGGGATATACCGGGATGAAGTCTCGAGTCGATTGGTGGTCATGCATTGTGTTATCCCTGATGGTTGCGGCATCCTTGGCATATGGAGATGTCATTTCGATCACCGATATGTCCGGTCGCGATGTATCGGTTCCGTTCGACCCATCCAAAATCGTGTGTCTCGGACCAGGAGCTTTGCGAACGATTGTCTATCTTCAAGCGCAGGATAAAGTGGCTTGTATTGAAGGGATGGAGTTCCGAAATCCCCATGGACGGCCCTATTGGATAGCCCATTCCAGTCTGCATACTTTGCCGCATTGTGGTTACGGGGGTTCGGCGGGCATCAACAGGAAGCCGGATATGGAGGCCGTGCTTGCTTCTGGAGCACAGGTTGTTTTTATGACATACGTGGATAAAGAACTGGCGGATGAGATCCAAGGAACCTTGGGAATTGCAGTTGTCGTATTGCGTTTTGGAAGGGGTAAGGATTTTGACGAAGCCTTTTATCAATCCTTGAAAATTTGTGGAAGAATACTGAATCGAGCAAATCGAGCTCGTGAAGTCATCGGATATGTAGAGTCGATCAAGAAAGATTTGGGTCGTCGCATGGAGGGTGCGATCAAAGAAAATTCTGGCGTATATATCGGCGCCGTCGGTTACCGGGGTGCATACGGCATCGAGAGTACCGAAAAAAAATACCTGCCGTTTCTCTGGATGGGAGTGAAAAGTATTGCGGATGCGATCGCTTCGCTTGGACAACATCATATCTTTGTCAACAAAGAGATGCTGCTTCAACTGGATCCTGAGATTGTTTTCATAGATGGTGGTGGGCATCGTTTGGTGCGGGAGGACTATCGCAAACGCCCGCGCTACTACCGGGGATTGGACGCGTATTCGAAACGCCGGATCTTTTCGTTATTGCCATATAATATGTACGCCACCAATGTGGCGACCGCCATGATTAATGCCTATGCCGTCGGTAAAATCGCTTTTCCGGATCGGTTTGAAGACATCGATCTGGAAGCTAAAGCAAATGATATATATACGTTCATGGTCGGAAAATCCGTCTATCCCGCCATGAAAAGGGATTACGGTCGGGTTGGTCAAAGGGTTTCTTTCTAGTCGGTAATGCAATCATTCTCGATTATGAGTATCTGAGAGCTTGACAAAGTGTTACGAATAATATAGTCGTAACACGTTTTGGATGATTGAGATTTTCGCGACAAGGAGCTATAGATGAAAAACACCATCAAGATATCTGTCGGTTTGATATTTCTATGGCTTGCCTGGGACGCACGTGGTAGGCCGCCGGAAAGCGAAAACCGATACGAACACGAAGGAGTTGAGATCATTGTTGTAAAGGGAGAGAAAATATCCAACCCTACCAAGCAAACTACGGACTCGGTGTATACGGGTTGTGAGATCACTCGAGAAGGGTTGCAGATCCAAGGAGAAAAGGCGGCGGTGAGCATTTACCAAGCGGTTGATATTCTCCCAGGTATTGTCACGGAGCAAATCGATCCTTATGGTTTGGCGGCTGAGCAAAAGAGCATTCGAACCCGGGGGGTGAAAGGATACCAAGGAGCCATGACGGTCGAAGGTGTTCCCAACTATGGCGGTAATCCCATGGGTCCGAGAGAGTATATATATGATACTGAAAATTTGGAGAGCATTGCAGTTTACAAAGGAGCAGTTCCTGCGGATTTGGGTACCGGAGTCGGAGCGCGCGGGGGCGCCATCGAGTTGAGGCCACGTTGGCCCAGGGATAAGCTTGGGCTGGATTTCGGTCAAGCCATTGCGGAAAACAGTTATGTGAGGACGTATCTGCGGCTTGATTCGGGGGGGCTTATGGGTACGACTGCTTCACTGGCGGCTTCGTATTCGTATACCCAGGCCGACAAATGGAAAGGACCGGGGGATTTGGGACCCAGGAACAACCTAGGTTTGTTTTTGAAGCTGCCTTTGAGAGATGAAGACTCCATCCTACTTTGGTACAACCACAATAGTCTGGACCAACATCTCTATAGGAGCTTGAATTATGATGAGGTGCAGGATCTGAATGCAAACTATTATAAGGACTACAACCAAGCTCTCACCGGCGAGAAAACCCGGGATATTGATTATTATGGATACAACCAGGGTCACTATGTCAACCATGACGTCCTGGCACGGTTGCCCCTACGCCTGGCCGATTCGGTTCGGCTGGAGCTCAAGCCATATTTTTCCAAGGAAAATACAGAGATTTTGGGAGGATCCACATCACAAGGCGGAATCATTCAACAACGGATGCGCAACATCCAACGCTACGGATTGATATCGCATCTCGAATGGATTTTTCCTTGGTTTGGTGTTTCTGCGGGGTATTGGATTGAAGCCTCGAAGATGGCGATTCAAATCCGGTTGTATGATCCGGTAGGGTTTGGGTTTCGAGGATATGGAATGTTCATGCAGAGTAACGCTCACGGGTTGGTAAGCAGCCCATTTTTGAAATTGGCTGGAAAAATCGAAAGCTTCAATTGGCAAGTGGGGGCGAAGTGGTTTCACTACATCGATCCTCGAAGTCAGGGGTATTTGTCTCCACCCCCGGATTTCAAACCGGTCAAGGCCGCTGACTTGGTACGGGAACAAAGGACCTATCGGATCATACTTCCTTCCGTGGGGTTGAGCTACCGTTTTTCAGATGCTTGGGAGAGTTACGTAAGTTACAGTCGCAACCACATCCGACCTTACGCCTATATGCCGCTTATCAATGTATACAACCAACATAGAGATCGATTCCGAAAGGTTGGTGTCGACCTGTCCGATTTGTTCGACGGGTACCAGATGGAGATTTCAGACAATTATGAGTTGGGCCTAAGGTATTCGATCGAATGGCTTGTCCTGAACGGCGCCGTGTTTCTCTCTAACCACCAACATGTATTGACCAGTATATATGATCCCAGAGTGGATCTCAGCTATTACCAAAATAGGGGCAGCGCGATCGGCCGGGGACTTGAAGTCGAGGCAAATGTTTTTGTTACCGATTGGCTTACGGTTTTTGTCAACCCAACATTCATCGAACTGACCTACAACCATGATTTGAAACATCAGGGCGAAATGATACGGGTAAAAAACAAGCAGGTGGTCGATACACCCAGATTGTCCATAAAGGGAGGTTTGATTTTATCCTTTTGGGGCTGGAGGTGGGTGTCTCGATGGAGGTATCTAGGTAAAAGGTATGGTGACGCCATACACTCGGAGGTGGTATCTGATTATATCATGTTTGATGCAGGCTTTGGATATACCTACGTGCCGAGATCGGTATTTCAAAACATCACAGTGAATGTGGAATGCACAAATGTCTTCAACACAAAGCATGTGTCGGTGATCAGCGCGATGGATGATGCCCGGGCGGGTAGCGCGGGTTACTATGTAGGAGCTCCGCGAAGTTTTCTTCTCAAGGCATCTTTGCTATATTAAAATGCTTATGGCGTCCTAAAAGCAGCCATACGATCCGGGTTTTATCAACGGAGGAGAAATGTCGAAAGCTTCGGATGACGAGTTGCCTGAGCTGATTCTCAAGCCGATTGGAAAAATACGCAGCGAGCTGAAAACCACCCTGCGTGAGTCGATTTCGGTCGATCCCCATTCGAAGGAATATGCCGAGCAGGTGCGGGCATATCATCAGGCGGCCAAAGATCTCGAGTGTGAGTTGATTGTATTTCCAGAGTGGGAAGAGCTTCTTGACGGGATCGAAGAATATTCGCATTTGCTGGTGCTGTATTGGCCGCATTTGCTTGAAGCCGACCAGAGAAAACTCAAAAAGGTGCACCCGATGGGACGAAAAGATTTGCCGGAAAAGGGTGTTTTTGCAACCTGCAGCCCTGCCAGGCCCAATCCGGTCTTGGTTACCGCGGTAAGATTGCTGAAAAGAAAAGGCAATGTTTTGAGAGTGAAAGGATTGGAGTCCTTGGACGGCAGTCCCCTCATCGATATCAAACCCTATGCAAGCAGGTATATCGGGGTCGAAAACCCGCTGGTTCCGTCCTGGATGGAGCAGGTTTGAGTATACCAACCGGTTTTTTTACAGACCTCTTGTGATCTTTTGTGCGACTGCCTATATTGATCCATGCTGCAGGCTGGATTTTTGGGCCACACCGAATAATTCTTTCACAGAAAGGAGACGGCAGATGTCCGATTCGAAAAAGGTGTTGGTAGCCTATGTCAGTGTTACCGGAAACACCAAGCGTATGGCGGAATTGATTGCCGAAGGTCTGCGCATGGGTGGGCTGCGGGTTGATGTGAAGAAAATAACGGAGATAAAAAGAGTTGAAGATTTTTCGGATTACCACGCATATCTGTTCGGCTCGCCGACCTACCACCGGGATATGGTAGAGGCCATGAAAAAGTTTCTTTTTTTGGCCAAAAAGGCCGATTTGAGTGGTAAAGTGGGAGGGGCTTTTGGTTCGTATACCCATAGTGGAGATGCGGCCAAAGTAATTTTCGACACCATGGAGTATGTTCTCAAAATGAAGTTGACAAGTCTGGGATCATTCAATCTCTTGGAAGACAAAATCGATTCTGAAGCCGGCTTACGAGCTTGTCAAGACTATGGCAAATCGATTGCCGAAATGCTTGCGGCATAGGGTATTTGGTATGGATGATCTCACTTTGAACAACCTACTGAAAAGAGGATAGAAAATCTTGTCCACACTGACGGATTCTCAAGCCTGGAAAGTCCTGCGGGATCATTTTAAAGAAATCCAATCTGTAAAAATGGTTGATTTGTTTGATCTCGACTCGCAAAGGTTCGACCGGTTTTCCCTCGAGCTGGAAGGTTTACTTTTTGATTACTCCAAAAACCGTATTACCGGTCAAACTATGGGATTTTTGATCGATTTGGCTCGGCAACAAAATCTGCGGGAATGGATCGACAGGATGTTTTCGGGCGATAAGATCAACCACACCGAAAATCGCGCGGTGTTGCACGTGGCGTTGCGCGCACGCACGGATCAATCCATATGGGTGGATGAAAAAGACATCATGCTTGAGGTCGGCGCGGTGTTGTCAAAAATGCGCTCATTTACAGAAGCGGTACGAAACGGTATCCACCGTGGTTACACCGGACGGCCCATATCAGACATCGTCAACATCGGTATCGGAGGCTCGGACCTGGGCCCACTCATGGCGACCGAAGCCTTACGTCCGTATTGGAAAAGCGGTATGCGCGCCCATTTTGTATCCAATGTGGACGCGACCCATCTGGCGGAGACGCTCAAACGACTCGATCCCGAGACGACCCTGTTTACCGTGGCTTCCAAAACCTTTACAACCCAGGAAACCATGACCAATGCCCAAAGCGCGCGCAGCTGGTTGATAGAGGCATTGGGAGACGATCAAGCGGTGTCGAAGCATTTTGTTGCCATGTCCACGAACCGGATCGGGGTGGAGCAATTTGGCATCGATGTGAACAACATGTTTGGATTTTGGGACTGGGTCGGGGGTCGCTATTCGCTTTGGTCTTCGATTGGCTTGCCTTTGGCGCTGGTGTGCGGGATGGATACATTTGAGCAGATGCTTGCGGGTGCCCGAGTGGCCGACAAGCATTTTCAAGCCGAGCCCTTCGAAAAAAACATCCCCGTAATCATGGCGCTTTTGGGCATCTGGTATCATAATTTCTTTGGCGCCGAGACCCATGCCATCCTGCCGTATGATCAGTATTTACACCGGTTTGCAGCTTATTTTCAGCAGGGTGATATGGAAAGCAACGGAAAAAGCATCGATCGTCAGGGTAACCCCATCGTGGATTACACCACCGGCCCCATTATTTGGGGCGAGCCCGGGACAAACGGTCAGCATGCATTTTTTCAACTCATTCATCAGGGCACTCGTCTCATTCCGGCCGATTTCATCGCGCCGATCGAAAGTCAAAATCCCCTCGGCATCCATCATGAGATACTGTTGGCCAATTTCTTTGCTCAAACCGAAGCGCTCATGCGGGGTAAAACCGAGAGTCAAGCCCAAAAAGAACTCGCTCAAATGAAGATGTCCACCGTGGATTTCGAGAAGCTTTTGCCTTACAAAGTGTTTGCTGGAAACCGGCCCACCAATACTTTTTTGTTGCAGAAACTCACGCCCCGGATACTCGGAATGTTGACGGCGTTGTACGAGCATAAAATTTTCGTTCAAGGCGTCATCTGGAACATCAACAGCTTCGATCAATGGGGAGTTGAGCTCGGAAAGCAGCTTGCAGGAAATATATACAAAGAGTTGAGCACCACCGAGATGATATCCTCCCATGACGGCTCCACGAATGGACTGATCAACTACTACAAAGCGCAACGCAAAAAAAAGTACCCCGCCAACAGATCTAGTTCTCGTCTCAAAACTTGATTTTTGAGATTTGAAATTGGCTTCGACAGGCGAGAACTGTGTGAGCTGAACTTACAAGTCACTGTTTTTTTAGTGATTTGTAAGTTGCGAGTTTCGCAGCCCGAGAAGCCGTTTCAAATCCTAAAAATAAATTCAAGAGTTTTGATACGGGAACGAACTAGGGGCGGCTCCGTTTTTGTAAGCAACAGAACCTAATGTTTTTGGCAAAACGATCGTTTGATTTGCCCCACCCGGATATCCGCTAGGCGGGTCGGCTCGGGTAGTCTGTAGCGGGTACAACAGCTCAACACCAACCGGGCCGAGCTTTCGAAATCCGCCAGGTGACCCGGACTGATATAGAGGGGTTTGATCCCGGTTTTTGTACGCAGCACCTCGCCGATTTTCTCTTCATGATCCATCAAAGGTGTCGAGCCGCCCTGCTCGGCGGCAGGCTCAAGGTGAGTGCCCACGAGCCTGCTTTTTGCGCATCCGATGCTTGGAAGGCCCAACCACAGACCCAGGTGGCATGCCAGACCAAATCTGCGGGGATGCGCCAAACCCTGTCCATCGAACAACACCACATCGGGGGTGTTTCTCAGTTTTTCAAAAGCTTTCAAGAGCACCGGTCCTTCCCGAAAGCTGAGCAGACCGGGCACGTAGGGAAAAGTGGATCGATGGTGGGCGGAGGTTTCTTCGATAACCTTCAGATCGGGGTAACTGAGCAGGATGATTGATGCGAAAAACAGATTTTCGTTACGGTTGAATGCCACATCCGCGCCGGCCACCAAACGGGGGTTTTCGGGGACGGGTTGCAGCTGTATACTAAGCGCCAACTCCCTTTGGAGAATGCGGCCCTCTTGGGAAGTGAGATTCCAATCGTGCAGGTTTGCGATACGCATGGAATGGTCGTGCTTTCAATCCAAATCAATTTTGCCCACCGGCGCGAGATACAAAGTAAACTCGTCGTGTCCATCAACACCGATGAGTTGATCCATGGCGTCTTGATCGTAGGCTCCCACCGTGCAGGTGCCTGCCTGGATGGCTTCGCAGGCTAAATAGAGGTTTTGTCCCACATGGCCCATGTCGATAGGGATGATCCGGTGCGCGGCCAGATCATACCGCCACTCCATGCGGTATGCGACGGTGGTCCAGATGAAGGTGACCGCACAGCGACCGCAAAATGTCTGTCCCAGGGTGGCGTTGATGAGCCGTGAGCTCAGGTCCGGGATTTTTTCAAGCTGGGCGAGCCTATGTGAAAGCGGCAAGTATCGATACAGACCCGGATGCAAATCCTTGATGTTCAACCCGGCGAGATAGGTCTCGAACGAATGCCGGCATCCGGCGGACGGTACGGTGCGAAGAGCGGAGTGATGACCCATCAACCGCCGCACTCCTTGGGTGGACCAAAGGAGAAAAGACAACTCTTGCAGGCTGATAGGGCTTTGAGAAAAATTGCGTCTACTCTCGCGCCGGCTCATGGCTTGGACCAGGGTCGTTTTTTCAAGGTTGAGTAATGATTTCCATTCCGGAAGCTGGATGGTCTCGGCCGTTTCCGGGATGGGTTTTTCTAAGGGAGGGGGCGGTAACCCCCGGTTTTGATCAGTGTTTCTCCAATCGATCTGCAACCGGATGCGATCGGACAAAAACCAGCGGTTTGTATCGCGTTGTTCCTTGGACATGGGTCGACTCCTTGAATTTCATCTCCAAGGTATAACCCAAAACTCGACTCTGTCAACTCGCCGGTTACATAAAATGCCGTCATCCTGGATAGATTCGATCCAGGATCCATTGTTAAAATTATAAATTCTGGCTTAAAGCATGCCAGAATGACATTGTTTCCAAAAGCCACAAAAAGTTAAATCCCGGCTCAATCAAATATATGCATACATTTTGTTGTAGTCAGCTAATTTCGTGCGCTCTCAATACATCGTTATATGCAACGTTGGGGTCAATCTATGTCGAGATCAGGCTCAGATGTGAGAAAAAAACCACCCTATTTTAGGATCGAATCGCACTATATATATACAGCATTGGTACGCTGAATTTGACTTGAAATGTTTTAAAGTAAGTGGATTTGGAGCAGTCTGCAAACAAACATTATGGAGAAACCCAAATGAAAAAAAACTATAGGGCGAAAATTGCTGCAATGCTTACAATCGCTACGGTATATATTTCTGGATGTTACAACGGCCAAAGAGAAAATTTAGACTCAAATATGTCACTTGCCTTCATGGGTGAGCTAAAAAAGAGTACCCGCAAAGATATCGATATTCTTGCTAATGCAGAAGCAAAGCAGGCAGATCTAATAGAGAACCTCAATGCAGATTCCACAGCATACACGTGGGATGTGATTCTTAATTGGAATTATAAATACAAAGATGCCGTAAAATCCATGAGCTGGGACAAGGCAGTAGATCGTCTTCCCTGGAATTATTGGTTGCTAGGTAATAATGAATATGGTCCTTGGCATATAATAAATGTAACAAAAAGTACGGATCCCAACTGGAATGCCGGTGATGATCCAAAGTATACATCCGTAGTGAATGGATGTAGCATTACATGGCAAGCTGGTATAATTTGGGGATTGTTAGTTGGATTGGACCAAGTATACGCCTTGGATACATTCTGGAATCAGTGCGATTGGCACGACATGTGTTACAATAGTGGTCTTGCCGCCTATGGTTTTGGCTCTAAAGATTGCAACAAAAAATTCTATGAAGATATGAAATCAAATTGTAAATCACGTTATCCATGGTGGATGATATTCAGCAAATCAAAGTGCTACTACAATGCATGGTTGGTATACTTGGCCGTGGAAATGGCTGCATCGATCTATTTTAATGCCCCCGCATGTGAAAACAAAAGTCTCAAAATGGGTCCGAAAAACTTTGATGAAGGTAATGATACCATCACATGTAGTACGCACGAATATTACAAAGGTTTTGACGATGATGCACGAAGAACTCAACGAATAGAACGCCTAACCAAACAATTCGAAATCCTTGGGCTGGATTTTCAACAATATTTTAATACTCCAACCGTATTTGATGGATCTCTATATAATTTTGTTAATCATAATAATCAATGTGATGATATTGCAGATTATGCTAAAGACGATCATAAAATTTTACAGGCAAACCAAACTGCGTCGATTAAAAAACTCTGGGGACAGAGTGGATATTATGTTCGCAATGCTTTTTTTGATCCCAATAATGAACCTCCATATTGTCATTTGGAGAGAAAAAACTATTCTGAATTTGGTACGCGATATTTGGGTAAACTTGATGGTAAGCATGACAGTTATCTTCACTGGCGAGCAAGAGATTTGTGGTGGCATTTGGTAAAGAATTTTTTCCCACAACGATATGCTGAAGAGACAGACAGCTTTCTAGAAACCAACATTGACTCCGCAATATCAGGATCCAATTCTGTCTTTTGTGATACTTGTAAGACCGATCGGTATTACCACCACGAAAGAGGAAACTGGTACACAATCTGGCATGAGGAGCTTAATAGAGTCTCAAAAGAAAAAACAATTGCCGAACATTCAGCATACTGGTCGGCTTATCTTCCCGCATTGAACTAAGGCAAGAATATATAACTTGATTGATGGTATCGATCTTGAGGAGTTATTATTATGAGAAGACCGATAAATATCGTTAAAACCAATTTCGAGTTATATAAAAAATACAAAGGAAAAAAACCGTTTATCTATAGTGGTTGTGTATTAATTCTTGGGTTAACCATCATGTTTATAATTGTAGATTTTGGAGTACAAAATAAATTGACATACAACGAAGCCAACAAGGCTGTCAAGTCGGACAATACCAGAGATATTTCAAAAAATACTACATCAATGAGCAAGGCAGAGACTAACATCGATACCCATTCCGAATTAGGTGACAAAGAGAACGAAGAGCATGCAGAATTAATAACCAGCATGAACAATCCAATTAATCCTTCCACTGGATTTCGCTACACGAACGCCGAATTAGAAAAATTTGAGACATTGCGAGAGCTCTATCCACATAATCATTTGATTCCAGTATCCCGACTGGATCCAGAATATGAAAGTCGCAAGACTGAACTCAAAAAACTGGAATTAATATCAAAATTAATTGGAAAAAGTGAAGCATCGAAGGATCAAGAGCGCGAGTTCTACGATCTAATCATTAAGCGAACAGAAGAAAGATTGCAGATTATGGATCACTACTTTGAAAATAAAGTACATACAGGAGAAATTACAGATACCTATGAAGGCTTGTATAGAATCCAGACCTTATTATTAGCGAAATATGTTGCAGCAAAAAATGCGCTTGATAAAGGATAGCCACCGAATCCGTGATGCAAAACATTACGAATCAACAAATAATTTGCAGAAGAAAGCCTATGAAAATTGCGGGTAAGACGTCCATCAAACTGGGAGAAGATCCCATCATACCAAAACATATTAGAAGGAGAATACTATGAAAAAGATTATCGTAGCCCTTACCGTCATGTTAACATCAACTACACTGATGGCGGCACCTAAAAACACCACGGCGGAGGCCCCTAGGAATTTACACGTTTATGATAGTTCTGGTGCAACCTATGTAGACCATGTTGCTGATCAATGTTCTAGTTCACGATACTATCTCAACCCAAATCACGTTCAATATAAAACTATCGTTTCAATTCTATTGGCGGCGCAACTGTCGGGTAGGAGTGTAGTGCTACGTTATGATGGTTGTACAAGTCAAAACCAAGGTAAAATCATTGGGGTATTCTTCAAGTAACAATCCCTGCCTCTCGCCATAAATACATACGCACTGAACTCGCCAGTTGCATAAAATGCCGTCATCCTGGATCGATTCTATCCAGGATCCATTGTTAAAATTATAGATTCCGGCTTAAAGCATGCCAGAATGACATTGTTTCCAAAAGCCACAAAAAGTTAAATCCCGGCTCAATCAAATATATGCACACATTTTGTTGTAGTCAGCTATTTTCGTGCGCTCTCAATACATCGTTATATGCAACGTTGGGGCCGAGTATCCATCCGGTGGAGCGCATCGCGCAAGCGAATGCCACGCGATAGCTTAGCCAAAACATTCGGTAAATAATAATCAAGCGGATTCACTCCTGCAAGAATAAACCATAACCGCCCTTATATTAAAACATAGCGGTGTCAGATTAAATCGTTACGAATTCACTTTATTATTACTTTTTATAAATTGTGTTGGTGTCATGTTGGTGAGTTGTTTAAATACCCTATTAAATGAGTTCTTTGAGTTAAAACCTACTTCAAAAGCGATATCCAAAATAGGTTTGTCATGATTTTCAGGCAATAGCATCAATCTCTGCGCTTCTTTTACTCTGTATTGATTAACAAATTCTTTAAAATTTTTGCCTATACCAACGTTGATGACTTGAGAAACTACATTTGGATGAACAGACATTTTCTTGGCTAGTGAACTCACAGATAGCTCAGGGTCTTTATAATCATGATCTATTTCCACTATGTTTATTATTTTATGTTGGTAAATATTTATCTCATTTTGGCCTAAGCGTGAGCCTTTGTATTTATTTTTGAGCTTATTTTGCAGATGGTATTTATGAGATAAGTGTATAAGAATAATCAGTATGCATATTATTACCAAAAATGCGCCTATTTTAAAAAAGAGTGTATGATAAAATTTTGCTATGAACACAAATTCAAATGACGCATCATGCATATTCCATTCGCCATCTTCACAAGAAGCAATGACGCGAAATCGATATGTTCCAGGAGCCATGCTGACAATATTGATTGATCGACGTTTGCCATTATCTACCCATTCATTATGCAATCCTTCTATCTTGTATTTGTATCGGATCCTAGTAGGTGCAACAAAGCCAATGCCAGCATAGGATATCTCCAAATCTCCTCTACCTGGTGGAACATAGGCTGTCTTTCCTAAAGGATAGGACTTACCATCCATCATGAATTGCTTAATTAGAACAGATGGCAGAAATGAATCCAAAACCATACGATCTGGATCAACTATTGAAACACCCCTGGTTGTGGGAAACCACAGCTTGCCATCCGTTGCTTTTAGACAAGCAGGTTGAATCCCGCCATTGCATTCAATGCTTTTCATGCCATCTTCAATTGAGTACAAAGATGGTGAAATCGAATCTTGCTTTTTCTCGATGAGAGCTATCAAATCATTTCTGTCAATCGCATAAATTCCTCGGTTTGAGCTCATCCACATAACATGATTTCCATCCTCTAGGATGCAACAAATTGTACTATCGGCAAGACCATGCTTCTTTGTGATTTTATGAAGATACCCATGATGAAATACACTGAGTCCAGAAATTGTACCGACCCAAATTGTACCATTGGTATCTTCATATATGGAGACTACGATACTATCTGATAATCCATTATTTTTGTTGTAGGTTATCATCTTTCCATCTTTAAAATGATACAAACCCCCTCCCATCGTGCCAATCCAAAGAGCCTGATTGCGATCTTTTAGGATCGTAATAATTCTAGACCCAATGTTGGTAAAAAGTGCAAAATGTTCATTAGAAAATACATACAATCCACCTTTGTCCGTTCCAGCCCACAATTGGTTTTGAGCGTCCACATAGAGTGCTCTTATCAGACCATCTGGAATTCCTTCGCTTTTTGAAAAATATTTTAGTTCTTTATTTTCTAAAGAAAAGCGACCAACTCCTCTATCTAGGTAATCAAACCATATCTCTCCTTTTGGATATTCGGCAATAGCACCCCATCCTAATATCGAAAAATCGTATTTAGATTGTATAGATTGAATATTTCCAGTTTTGACATCATAAACATCAAAAGAGTACCCTCTGTTCCCAATCCAAATGTTTTCTTGACTGTCTTGAAAAACACCAGTCACATTATTAGAAGACAATCCGTGTTTTTTTGTAATAGTATAAATTCTTGACTCAAACAGATTATTAAGTCCGCCTCCTTCTGTACCTATCCATATAATATTTTCTCGATCTTGAAATAAAGAGATAACTTCATTGTTGCTGAGTCCGTTTTGATCGTTAAATGAAACAAAATTATTCTTTGTATTCCTGTGTATGAAGATTCCGTTGCCAAACGTTCCGATCCAAATATCTCCTGCATGATCTTCCAACAAACAATCAATATTGTTTGTTGCAAATCCAGTTTTTAGATTATACATTTGCTTTTGCTCGATATGATCGATGTTCATTTTAAACAGACCGGATCCAAATGTTGCAATCCACAAGTTGTTTGTTCGATCTATCAGCAAATCGTTTATGTTCATCCCTGCAAAACCCTTGTATTTGGACTCGAATTTATTTATTTTCTTATGAACCAAATACAACCCATTGCCTTTGGCGCCCACCCATAATCGTCCGATTTTGTCTTCGCATATAGAACCTATTGGCAAGTCATTTTTTCCAACCAAAGGTACGTTGATAAGTCTTTCTTCATGATATCGGTAAAGTCCTTTTCTTGTGCCAATCCAGATGGTCCTGTCTCTGGATTGAAAAAGGTGCAATACTTCGTTGCTCAAAAGCCCATGTTGAGTTGTATAGGTTTTGGCCGCATCTTTTTCAAGGCGTGCGACTCCACCACCATAAGTGCCGATCCACAAGTGCCCTGTCTTGTCCACCAGAAGCGAAACAATTGATTTGGTTTGAATCGATTGCATGTTTTCAATAGAAATGACATCAAAGTCTATTCCATCAAATCGTACAAGTCCATTTTCTGTACCTAGCCAAATGTAGCCATCCTGTGTTTGAGCCATGGAAGTCACACTGTTCATAAGCAATCCATCTTCAGAGGTCCAAACAGAATGTTTCCAAAAGTTAATGGGGTTTTGATCCACAATGGCAAGGCCAAACAAAACCCGAAAAAGAAAAGTGAGGAGGTACATAAAACTCAAAACTCCTTAAATTGATAAAACCAATGATTCAATTATGCTTATGATATAATAAACATGCAAGCCGCAAAAAATAAACTCGCCAGTTGCATAAAATGCCGTCATCCTGGATAGATTCTATCCAGGATCCATTGTAAAATTATAGATTCTGGCTTAAAGCATGCCGGAACGACATTGTTTCCAAAAGCCACAAAAAGTTAAATCCCGGCTCAATCAAATATATGCACACATTCTGTTGTAGTCAGCTAATTTCGTGCGCTCTCAATACATCGTTATATGCAACGTTGGGGTAAATCCATATGCTAAACTGAAAGCAGCTGCAAGGTATTTTACTGCATCAATTAGGTTTCAATTTCTGAACATCTATGGGCAAATCTCCGTTTGGTCAACTCGACAGACAGTCTGCATGCCTGCATCACCATCACTTGTCATTGCAATTGATCTAGCTTTATCTACTAGGGTCACAAAGCACACCAGGGCACCAAAATGCATTGTGGTGCTTGTATAAAATACTATAAAAACAAAATGTTATCAATTCTATAAAAAAATTGGACCCAATTTGCATACTTGTACGACAGCTTTGCTGTTTTCTGATTTGGTTTATTTCAATCATCATTTGTGGTCGCAATTATAAAGAGTATTTGCGACCAGCTGAGAAGAAATTGTTATGAAAGAATCAAAGTGTAAACCGCAATTCAATGAGACAAAGGAGGTTTATGACAAAAGATCTTATTATTATCTCATGTGGAAAAGAAAAAACGAATGGAAAAGAAAGAGCGAAGAGAAAGAAGGAGGAATAGATGAAAGCGAGTGGATTGTACTTATTTGTTTTTGGTAGTCTTTTTTTTATGTCTTGTGGTGATTTCACCCATAACGAATTCATTCCTGACCAAATGGTTCATGAAGGTTTGGCTATGGGGGATCTCATACCCAATCGATACATTGTTGTATTAAAACGAGGTGTTGCAAAAAACATGAGTGAGCCAGATAGCTATGGGCCTAGGGTTGTGGATGTGGCCAAAAGCATGCTCAATACATATAATGCAGACAGCCTCGCTCGCGTCTGGGAACATGCATTGGAAGGATTCTGTGTTCATATGAGTTCCGCGGATGCACAACTGCTTGCCAGAGATACAAGGGTTGCCTATGTAGAGCCAGATGGCGTAGCAGGACTTGGTGAAACCCAACAAAATCCACCTAGTTGGGGCATAGACAGAGTAGATCAGAGAAATCTTCCCTTGGACAAGAGTTATACCTACCATTCGGACGGTTCTGGTGTACATGTTTATGTAACCGACACCGGTCTTAGATCAAGTCATTCTGATTTTCAAGGTAGGGTAGGACAAGGATATGATGCACTTGGTGATGGAAATGGCACAAATGATGCAAATGGTCATGGTACGCATTGTGCGGGATCTGCAGTTGGCGCCAAATATGGTGTGGCCAAGGGAGCAACCGTTCATCCAGTACAGGTCCTTGATTCTTCAGGTAATGCAGCCTGGTCCGTGGTTATTTCAGGAATGGACTGGGTTCGACAAAATGCAATCAAACCAGCAGTGGTTAGCTGCAGTATACAGGGTGAAAAAACCAATAGCGTCAATCAGGCTGTTACCAATGTTATCAATTCGGGTATTCCCGTTGTTATAGCTGCAGGCAATAGCAATAAGGATGCATGTCAAATCAGTCCTGCAAGCACTGAGCTTGGAATCACTGTGGGCAACGCCACAAACCAAGATGGTAAAGCCTTTGATTCCAACTATGGAACTTGTCTAGACATTTGGGCTCCTGGCTCCAATATTGTATCTGCTAGTCATACAAGTGACAATGGCAGCAGAACCATGAGTGGAACATCCATGGCCTGTCCTCATGTGGCAGGAGCAGTCGCCCTTTATCTGGGCAACAACCAAAATGCATCCCCATCGCAGGTCACCCAAGCCATCATGGATGCAAGCACACCCAATAAGATCAAAAATGCAGGTTCAGGTTCGCCAACAAATATGCTTTATACACTTTTTGAAGCTACACCCACTCCCGAACCTAGTCCAACACCAGTACCTACGCCTACGCCTGACCCCACACCTACGCCAGATCCAGATGATCCCAATTCTTGTAGAGGTCATTGCGGTAGAAAAGCAGAAAGTGGTTGCTGGTGTGACGATCTTTGTGAAGGATACAATGACTGTTGTAGGGATAAGCAGATCATGTGCGATGATCCCAATCCAACTCCTGATCCTGACCCTACACCTACGCCGGAACCTACACCCACACCAGAGCCGACTCCCACACCAGAGCCGACTCCCACACCAGAACCTACTCCTGGTCCAACGCCGGATCCCACTCCAAATCCAGGTCAATCATGCGCTGGATCCAATGGCGGCAATTATTGCGGTTATATATCACCTGACGGCTGTTGGTGTACGTCCTGGTGTGAAATGTTTGATATGTGTTGTCCGGACAAACAACAAATCTGTGGATAGGAGGCAACTCTTATATTTTTAGAAAAACGGATTAGTAGAGTTGTGACAACAGAAGCAAAGGAGAGAAAAGATGAAATTTATTGTAAGCTTGTTTTTTTTGGTGTCGATGATAGCTTTGGTGCAAGGTTGCGGTCCCATAGACAATGTCGATTCTGACAACAATGAAAACGGGCTAAACATTGTGATCAGCCCTGATTCTGTAGTTGATGTTGATCCAGTTGACGCAAAACGTATTATAACTTCTGTCATTGATATTACAAAATATGCAAGCGTAGGCCTTACCGCTCATCCCCGTACTTGGTATTTGAGTATGCATTATACAGATACTTGGGGTATGGAAATGGCCCAACTCAAAGTCATAAATGGAGAAGTCATTTCTGTGAGTTATGATGAATATTTGCCTGCATCTGTTCAATCAGACAATTTTTACGCCAGTTGTCCGAATCAAGATTTAGAAGTCTGGTGGAGTAGTGAATGCAATACCATCACAAGCACAGTAAAAGCGCTCAATGCAATCCATCCCAATGCACAAAAGAAAGGCTACGAGTCGGAAAAATGCATTGGCACATGTGAAACCGTAAACAATCTGCGCAATCGTCTTGCTTGCCCCAATTTTAAGGTTTGGGGACGCATCGGTCATGGCTACACAGCTGGACTTCAGCTCGCAAATCACGAGTTGCTAAATGACTTCTCTTTTGGCGAGCTTAGTGGGGTAGGTGTATATGCAAACTCGTGTCAAGCCTATAACAATCCTTTTAAAGACAAAGTATACAATGCCGGCGCAGAATGGTATGTATCGGGTATTACCAATCTTTGGATTGGTCCCTCAGAAGCAAACTTTACTTGCGTCATGGTGGATAGAGCGTTGGACCAACAAAACGTATGCGACTCTGTTAAATATTGTGTGCAACAACCCGCGAGCAATGGTGCAGGCGAACATGGTTGTGGCGGCAACAATCAGGTGATTCCTAAACCGGGTAGTGGCCCCGAGCCAACTCCAACCCCTACACCTCATCCTGGACCCACACCAGAACCAACTCCTGATCCCGATGATCCCAACTCTTGTAGAGGTCACTGTGGTCGCGATGCGCCAGGTGGTTGTTGGTGTGACGACTTATGCGAGTCGTACAATGACTGCTGCAGAGACAAAAAGGCCATGTGTGATGAACCCAATCCAACTCCGAATCCACAACCTACACCCACACCGGAACCAACGCCTGGTCCCACACCCGTGCCAACTCCCGATCCAACACCTGAACCTACACCAAATCCAAATCCTGGCCAGTCATGCAGTAACCCAAACGGCGGCAACTATTGTGGTTATATGGCTCCGGGCGGTTGTTGGTGCACATCTTGGTGTGAATTGTACAACATGTGCTGCCCTGATAAGCAGCAGATCTGTGGATAGATTTGATCTCCTACTTTCCTCTAGCCCTCCTTCCAAGGAGTAGTTTCCCCGGATAATAGGGGATGAGTTCACTCATCGTCCCCTGTTGTTTTAACCCGGAAATCTCACCAAATAAAAAGTGCACCGCGAGAAACGACCTGTTAAGCTAGCTTTGTCAAGGAGTTAACTCAACAGGGAGACTCAGACGGTGCAAGCACAGTGTATATCCAAACAGCTCGAATTCAAAGGATTAGGTAAAAGAAAAGTAGTTGGTGAATTTTCTGGAGGCAACGTCAGTTCAGACGCAGGTGGATTGCTTCTGAGGGAAGTGGAAGCATCCAGAGACATCATCAAACGATTCGCCGCCTGTTTTGATGACCACCGTGATCCAGAGCTTATCGGTCAACGAGTATATGGTATTGCTCTTGGATATGAAGATCTAACCGATCATGATGATATTCGAAAGGATCCCTTGTTGGCGACAACAGTAGAAGAACTGGAGCGAATCACCAAACAGCTTCGGAGACATTGGCCGGATGTAAAGAAAATCCTAAGAGGAGATTCTGGATTTGCAAGAGACGAAATTATGGCTTGGTGCGAAGCAAACAGGGTGGAATACATACTGGGATTGGCCAAAAATAAAAAATTACTCAAAAAAATAAAAAAGAAGTTGGAACACGCCAGGCGCAAGCATTCGGTTACACAGAGGTCGATTCGCTACTATCAAGAGCTTCGTTATATGAGACGATTTGCTTACCTAAAATCTTTCTAGCTGGTCGCAAGATCCACTTTCGTGACCTGATTTCTTGATTGGTGAGAGAAGCAGGCTAGGCAAATCAAAATTTGCTATGGAGTCTTTTGTTTGCATTGGTTTGAGATTGTAGTATCTATTGATTCGACTTCTAACCACAATTCGCACAAACCCTTGAATGAATGGTAAGGAGCAAACGAGGAAGGAAAGGAACGGTGACGCATGATCAGACAGAAAACTTCAAACGAATCCAAGGCATGTCCAAAAACCGGCAATGTATTGAACAAACAGCCGGACAAATGGTGGAGCAAATTGTTTTTTCCCTTGGTTGGGTTGGTATCGCTTGGTTGGTTTTTGCTTAGGGTATTGCCCAAACCAACCCGAGCAACCTACCCTTGCCAACGCGCTGCCATGCCCATGGCGGCGACATTTGCGATCTGGCTTGGACATTTTGCCGGTTCCGCTTTGATGTTTCCAAAATTGAAAGAGCGGATCAGACAATTGCCGTACCTAAATATCGTGGGTATTGCGGCCGCAGTGTTGATGTTGGCATCGTTTTCGTCCTATGACTCGTGGTCTGTCTCCGGGGCTGGTTACTATCCACCTTCGGATCCACCCAACACGCCCATGGGAGAAGCAAGGGGTATTTTTCCAGGTCGGGTAGTATGGATTCACGATCCCGATGCAACCTCATGGAGCGGCAGCAGTGGCTATTGGTGGGACGACAACAGCAACAATCAAAACGTCATCGATAGTATGGTATCAAAGTCCATTCAAACCCTGAGTGGAAAATCATCCGACAAACAGGCATGGGATGCCTTGTTCAGATTTTACAATAAAAACCACGGAAAGGGAGACGTGGGCTACTCAGCGGGCGAAGTGATTACCGTCAAGATCAACGAGAACAACAATGGGGGCAACGACAATCAAATCGATGCGCACCCGCATTTGACTTTGGCTCTGGTCAGACAATTGGTTGAGAATGCCGGCGTTATTCAGTCTGATATCATTGTTTATGATGTGAGCAGACCCATTGCACACTACATCGAAAACAAAGTCAAAGGCGTGTATCCCAGTGTGCAGTTCAAAGACAGCAACGACAGTATTGCCTGGAAAAACAATGTGATTAGTTATGCCGTATCCAACCAATGTGGAAAAAACCTTCCCCAATTTTTGGTAGATGCAGGCTATCTCATTAACATGGCCATCCTTAAAGGTCATGGCATTGCCGGTATGACTTTGACCGCAAAGAATCACTACGGCACCATTCAAGGAAAAGATCATACCTATATACGCTCCGCATCACAGGGAATGGACAAATACAATCCCTTGGTCGAGCTCGTGGGTCACAAGCACGTGGGTGAAAAGACCATGTTGTACATGATAGACGGATTGTATGCCGGAGATACATACGATGCCATACCGGAAAAATGGTTCCTGTCCCCATTTAACAACGACTGGCCTTCGAGTTTGTTTGTCTCCCAGGACGCTGTGGCTGTTGACTCGGTTGCCCATGATTTTCTAAACGCTGAGTGGGGCGATACGGCATCCTATATGCGTTATTCAGACAACTACATGCACGAGGCTGCCAAAGCCGACAATCCTCCTTCTGGAACTGTATACAAACCCAATGGAGACGGGGTTGTTTTAAAAAGTCTGGGTGTTCATGAACACTGGAACAATGAAAACGACAAAAAGTACACCAGAAACCTTGGTACCGGCGACGGCATCGAGTTGGTGACCGATCAGACCCCACCCCC